>JBGTHE010000207.1:0-2276 GCA_041746335.1 Lysobacterales bacterium
GGGACGGCTGGAACATCTTCGCTTCCTGGATGCGTATTACTCGAGGGTCCGTTGGGTGTACGACGCCACCCGGCGCTATTACCTGTTCGGTCGAGACAAGATGCTGCTCGATATTGTGGCGCGCGGCCCTGGGTCGGTCATTGAGGTCGGCTGTGGCACCGGGAGGAACCTGGCGAAACTCAAGACGCGCCTCCCGGACTGCAGACTCGGTGGGGTCGAGCCGTGCCGAAGCATGCGGGAGTATGCCCTCGGGAAGCATCCCTGGCTCACGGTTAGTTCCGCCTTCGCGGAAGACGCGGATCTGCCTGCGCTGCTGTCAGCGAAACCGGACGTCATTTTTCTCTCGTACGCACTGTCGATGATGAACAACCCGGCGCAGGCCCTGCGAAACTGCGTCAGCGCCCTGGCCCCGGGTGGACGTGTTTACGTCGTGGACTTTGGCGATGGAAGAGGACTGGGATCAATCGGGAGCCGACTCTTCACGACATGGTTGCATGCGTTTCGTGTGTTCCCAGAAGCGTTGGACCCGTTGTTTGATCAGGCCACCTCGCGGGTGGAAGGACCACTGGGCTACTATCGACAGGGCGTCTTCCGGGCAGTGGACGCGTAGCACGGTTTGACGAGCGGTCGCGATCTTCGCGACGGATGAGGCTTCCAAGGGCGGCTAGATCAAGCCGAGCATGAAGGCCCCTGTGCCCGCGACTCCATGCACGAGACAGACGCCGATCAAATTCCCGTGACGCAGATAGAGAAGGCCGAACAGAATGCTCGAGATCAGCGTGATCACGATCGCAGCGAGGCCAAAATGCACGTGGAACAGGCTGAACAGGATGGACGCCAGAAAGACGGATTTTATCCCAGTCTTGTCCGCGAAAAACCGCTGAAACGACGTTTGAACGACGCCGCGGGCCAGGAATTCCTGCACGCAGGAATGGAGAAAATAGGACGGCCCCCAGACGAATAGCGTCGAGGAAAGCGACGGGGGATTGAGTGGCGTCAGGGCAGCGATGGCGAAGAAGAGCGCGACACAGGCACCGGATGCCAGGAGCCCTTCAATGACCGCTTGCCTCCAGTTGTGAAACGTCACGCCGATCTTCGAGAGGGGTACTTTCATCACGCGAATGGTCACCAGACTCGGCACGAGCAGGACGAGCAGGTATGTCCAGGAAAAGAGGCGCGTGTAAACGTCGACCTCACTCAGGTAACTCTGCAGGAGGCTGTTGATGATGGTTCCGATCGCATAACAGGCCAGGATGTAGATGAAGAACTGCCCGAAATCGTTTTGCGCCCGGATAAGTTGGAGCTGAGCTTCCAGGCTCGTGGCGTGGCTGGCCGAGCTCAGCCGCAACTTCGCCCTGCTGTCCAGCGCGATGTTGGAAGCGAGCTTGCTGAATAGCTGCGGGCCTCCGGGCAAACCCAGCAGTCTGTCCTTGTCGAGGACGATTAGATCGGTCTCCTCCGCGGCGGTGGCTGCGGCGGACCGCCGTGAGCCATCAAGAAAAGCCATCTCGCCCACGACCTCTCCCCGCGGCAGGGTGGCGATGATGTGTCGTCCTTGGGCGCGTGGATCGGTTTTCTGAATGCTGATGCTGCCGCGTGCGATGAGATACAATTCGTTGGAGACGTCGTCTTCTTGGAAAACTCCTTCGCCAGGTTCGAGCGTTCTGTCCTCCAGAATCGTACTCAATTGGCGCATCTCGGGCCCGGTCAGGCCCCTCAGTAAGGGGAACCCTTCCAGCCTGCGCACAGGTTCGGTCACGACGTCATTGTCTGATTATGCCGGCGGTCCTCCCCAAGGCTGGGCAATTTCCAAGGGCGCGTGGCTAAGTCGCACTCCAGGTCGGGTTGAAGATGCGTGTTATTCAAAGCGGGGATGAAAGTTTTTGCAGTGCGCGTGCGGGCAAACCGAGCCCGCCAGGGAGGTGGTCTCGGACGCCGCCGACTTTGGCAGCTTTTTCCGGACTGCGCGAGCAGTTCGATTACTTCTACTACTTTTGGGCATATCGATACTACCGTGCTTGGGTAACGCCTGCATGATCTTCGCCCCGGTTCCGGTCGATTGTTGCCTGTCGCCTGGACCGCGAGGGAGGGAGTTCGTCGTCGCGGTTGCAACCGCGAACCCATCTTGTAAGATTATCCCCTCCGATAAAAACGGGGGCGCACTGGTTTCGACTCGTAGTTTGAAACGCAGGCGGCAGGTCGAGGATGGTTCGTTGGCCTCGTTAAAATCCGGACCAAAAAAAATAAATGCAGATCACCAAGATCTCGCTCTCGCG
>JBGTHE010000208.1:0-7349 GCA_041746335.1 Lysobacterales bacterium
TACGGTCAAACCGGGGCGCAACGTAAAACCCGGTGATCAGTTACTCGTCCAACGGGGTGACGTGCGATATTTGATCAAGGTAGAGGACATCGGCGATCGCAGGGTATCTGCCGAGCTTGCTGGCAAACGTTTTGTGGAAGACCCCGCCAGTATCGCTTCAAGGGCCGCCGCCGCTGATAAGCGCAGGCTGGAGCGTGAAGCGGGAATAGATTCCGGCGGTCGTCCCGATAAGCGTCAAAGGCGCCAGATCATCAATTTTACTCGCCGCTAGCAAAGTGGAAACCCGGGCAATTGAGGTTTTTATTGCGGCATTTCCAGTGATTTCAACTTGTACAGGATTTCCAGCGCTTCGCGCGGGCTGAGCTGATCCGGATCCACGGCCTGCAAGGCTTCCCGCAAAGGGTCTTCAGCCACTTCTTCGACCGGTTCGAGCTTGTTCACACTTACTGGGTCAAACAAGCCGAGTTGGGGAGAAGCACTGCGTTGCACCCGTTCCAGCTTTTCCAGATAGCGTTGCGCCTGCTCGATGACCGGACGCGGAATCCCCGCCAGGGCTGCCACCTGCAAACCATAGCTTTTGCTCGCCGGTCCTTCCTGTACGGAATGCATGAAAACGATCCGGTCTTTGTGCTCGACCGCGTCCAGGTGCACATTCACCACACCTTTTTCCTCATCAGCCAAACGCGTCAGCTCGAAATAATGCGTGGCAAACAGAGTGAGTGCCCGCACCCTGCGCGCCAGCCAGGCGGCACAGGACCAGGCTAATGCCAGGCCGTCGTAAGTACTGGTGCCTCGACCCACTTCATCCATCAGAACCAGACTGTGCTCAGTGGCGTTATGCAGGATATTGGCGGTTTCAGACATTTCCACCATAAAGGTTGATCGGCCTTTAGCCAGCTCATCGCCAGCACCGATGCGGGTGAACAACCGGTCAATCGGCCCGATGTGCGCAGTGGTGGCGGGAACCCAACTGCCGGCATAAGCCAGTAGAACGATCAGCGCATTCTGTCGCATGTAAGTGGACTTGCCGCCCATGTTCGGGCCGGTAATGATCAGCATATCGCGCGTATCATTTAGCAAAAGGTCATTTGGTGTAAACGGCTGATCCTGCAGTAATTCCACCACCAGATGGCGACCCGCCTGAATCTGGATTCCCCGTTCCCCAGTAAACTCGGGCTTGCACAGGTTAAGTTCCTCCGCACGCTCTGCAAATGCCGCCAGTACATCCAGCCAGGCCAGGCTATCCGCCAGTTGCTGCAGGGGACGCATCTCCAGCAGCAACTGATCCAACACAGCCTCATAGCAATGTTTTTCGCGTGCCAGGGCTCGTTCACGACTTGACAATACCTGGTCTTCGAATTGCTTCAGTTCTTCAGTTATAAAACGCTCTGCATTTTTCAGTGACTGCCGGCGCGTGTATTCAGTTGGAACCAGGTGCTGTTGCGACTGGCTGACTTCGATAAAGTAACCATGCACGCGGTTGTAGCCCACTTTCAGGCCAGGGATGCCGGTCAGCTCTTTTTGCTTCTGCTCATATGCACAGAGGAATTCATTGGCGTTCCCGGAAAGCCCGCGCAGACGGTCCAGTTCTGCATCATAGCCGGGTGCGATCACCCCTCCGTCCCTGATTAACACCGGCGGTTCCTGGATGATGGCTGCCATCAGCAGTTCCTGAACCGCCGGGTATGCTCGCAAACTCGTTAATTGATGCTGCGTCCTCGCGTGCTGGCCATCGTGTAACAGCTGGGCCAATTGTGGCACGACCGACAGGGCGTGACGCAAAGCGCTCAAATCCCGCGGTCTGGCAGATCGCAGGGCCACACGAGAAAGGATGCGCTCGACGTCACCAATACTCCTCAACAATTCACGCACAGCATGGTGAGTATCGCTTTGCAACAGCTCGGCAATGCTTTCATGGCGCAAACTGGCGGCTTGTTGAGAGCGCAAAGGGTTGTTCAACCAGCGACGCAACTGACGGCCACCCATTGCCGTGACCGAGCTGTCCATGATACCCAGCAGAGATTCCTCGGTGCGGCCACTGAGACTGGCATCCACCTCAAGATTTCGGCGACTGTTGGCGTCAAGGTGTATGAATTCGTCAGTCAGTTCCAGATGGATTCCCCGCAGATGCGGCAGTGCGGTTTTCTGCGTTTCCTGCAGATAATCCAGCAACGCCCCTGCAGCAATCACTGCTGCGGGAAGGTCTTCAATGCCGAAACCCCTCAAATCGGCTGTCCCAAACTGCTGGTTCAACAATTGCGCAGCTTGGCGGCGTTCAAATCGCCAGGGTTGTCTCCAGCGGATGTGCTCATTGGCGAAGCCACCCACAGCCGTGCCTTCTGCTGCCAGCAATTCAGCGGGCTTGAGGCGTTGCAGCAAGGCAGCAAGATCAGACTCATTTTTCACCAGCTGGGTGGTGAACCGACCGGATGCCAGGTCCAGCCAGGCCAGTGCCTGCTTTTTGTCGGCCTGGGCATAAGCCGCCAGCAAACTTTCTCGACGCGAATCCAGCAAAGCGTCTTCAGTCAGCGTACCGGGGGTGACGATGCGTACCACTTGCCGTTCCACCAGCCCTTTACCGGGAGCGGGTTCGCTGGTTTGTTCGCAAATGGCAGCAGATTCTCCCAATCGCACCAGCCGTGACAGATAATTATCCAGAGCATGGTAAGGCACGCCGGCCATCGGTATAGGCGCGCCAGCGGATTCTCCGCGACTGGTCAGGGTGATGTCCAACAAGCGGGCCGCTTTGCGGGCATCGTCGTAAAACAACTCGTAGAAATCACCCATGCGGAATAACAGCAGGGTATCGGCATGATTAGCTTTGATGCCCAGATACTGCTGCATCAAGGGCGTATGTTGGCTGTAGGGTTGGGAAGCGCTGGCAGACATCGGCCGCAGTTTATCCTAAGCTGTGCGGGGGAAGAAACCGACTTCAGAACCAAAGAATTTGGGCGCGCATAAACGGTGGGTGGAACTTCGATTACGTAGCAACAAAATAACCAGAGCAACCGCACTTACAGGGTGGGGATAAACGCATCATTGGCACAGAAGCGGACGTTATGAATTCACCGGATGAAGAAATAGAACAGGTAGTCGGCCATTTGGCAGAGAGATTACAGGCCAGGTCGTGGTTGTTGGCATGCGCTGAATCCTGCACTGGCGGCTGGATCAGCAAATGCTGTACCGACCGCGAGGGCAGCTCAGCCTGGTTTGACCGGGGGTTTATTGCCTATAGCTATCCCGCCAAGACTGAAATGCTGGGTGTTGCAGAACAGCGATTGCAGCAGTTCGGTGCAGTGAGTCGGGAAATTGCCTGCGATCTGGCGGAAGGCGCACGCCTGAGTTCCGGAGTTCAAGCGGCACTGGCGGTTACCGGCGTGGCCGGACCCGGCGGGGGAACCCCTGGCAAGCCTGTCGGACTTGTATGGTTTGCCTGGTCTATGGAAGGTCGCGCCATGGAGGCCGAAAGCATGATATTCCAGGGTGATCGTACAGCGGTACGCAGCCAAACGGTGTTGCATGCCCTGCAGGGTTTACTCAACCGCCTGAGCTGATCATCGATTTAATTCAAAAACCAGCTGCCGATTATCGTGAATTGAGAAAGCAGTTGCGTAAACTGCACTTCATGCCAGATAAGCGTCATTTGAGCTGACGGGCCGGTGGCCTGAGCGTTCCGATGAGACAATCAGCTTGGACTGATGTAGGAATTGATCGCTTCGAACAGTAGGGTGCTGATGCTTGAAATTCCCTATGTCATAATGCCCTGCAAATTGGATCCCGTGCATTGGGCTTCAGCAAAATCGAAATTGCCAGGTTAGCTAAATGATTAAGTAGACCAGGCCGTTTTAGACTGGGTCAGGTAAACCGGACCCAGAAATCACGGCGAAGGCTCAGGCCAGAATAAGCCAGGAAATGATTCAACCGCCCGGGTTGTAACATCAATAACGGAGAGGAAAATTGGACGATAACAGAAAACAGGCCCTTACTGCGGCACTGACACAGATTGAACGCCAGTTCGGTAAAGGCGCCATCATGCGCCTGGGCGATGGTACAGCTGCAGATGTGCAGGTGATATCGACCGGTTCGATAGCCCTGGATCTGGCGCTCGGCATTGGCGGTTTACCGCGCGGCCGTGTGGTTGAAATTTACGGGCCGGAGTCCAGTGGTAAAACCACTTTGACCTTGCAGGTCATTGCCGAATGTCAGAAGTTGGGAGGCACAGCAGCCTTTGTCGACGCCGAGCATGCGCTGGATCCGCAGTACGCAGAAAAACTGGGTGTAAACGTCGAAGATCTGCTGGTCTCCCAGCCGGACACTGGCGAACAGGCGCTGGAAATTACCGATATGCTGGTGCGCTCTGGTGCAGTGGACATTGTGGTTATCGATTCCGTAGCCGCATTGACACCGAAAGCTGAAATTGAAGGCGATATGGGTGACACCCACGTGGGCTTGCATGCCCGCCTGATGTCTCAGGCCCTGCGGAAGCTTACGGGCAATATCAAGCGCTCGAATTGCATGGTTATTTTCATCAACCAGATCCGCATGAAAATCGGGGTCATGTTTGGTAGCCCGGAAACCACCACTGGGGGTAATGCCCTGAAGTTCTACGCTTCGGTTCGGCTGGATATCCGCCGTATTGGCGCGCTGAAGAAAGGTGATGAAGTGGTGGGTAACCAGACCCGCGTAAAAGTGGTCAAAAACAAGGTCGCGCCTCCCTTCAAACAAGCCGAATTTGAAATTCTCTACGGTGAAGGTATCTCCAAAGAAGGTGAACTCATTGACCTTGGATCCAAGTACAACATCGTCGACAAGTCAGGCGCCTGGTACAGCTATGAGGGTGAGCGTATAGGCCAGGGTAAGGAAAATGTGAGGCAATTCCTGAAAGACAATCCGGAAATTGCTGCCAGCATCGAAGGCCGTTTGCGAGCAGAGATTTTGCCTGGGGTGGCGGCAATAGCTTCCGTAGATGACGAAGAAGTTCCAGAGGAAGTCGACGCCTGATCCAGCAATTTGAAGCCTTGGCTTGAGGTCAGGGCTTCGCCCGCGAGCGCAATCCAGTAAGGCATGCCAGAAAAGTCCCCCACTGTCTCAGATCTCAGGGCTTATGCCATGCGTTTGCTTGGCCGGCGGGAATATGCCACGGATGAATTGCGCAGCCGCCTTCGCGCTAAATGGCGCGGCGAGGAGGGCATTGAGCATCTGGCGGAGCAACTGGTGGATGATCTCGTCGAGGAAGGTTCTTTGTCCGATCAGCGCTACGTATCAGCGTTTGTCCGATCGCGTGAGCAACGCAGCCAGGGCCCCATAAAAATTCGTGCCGAACTCCGTCAGCGTCAGTTGCCTGAGGAGTTGATTGAGCAAGCCCTGGAGAGCGACTCCGAGTACTGGATCGGATTGGCCTCAGGCTGGTTGGCGAGGCACCAAAGTTCAGAATTGGAGTTTGAGGACCGGGCGCGCTGCTATCGTCGCCTGGTCAATCGTGGCTTTAATCACGAGCAAGCGATGGGGGCCCTGGCCCGCCATTCCAGGACCTGACTCGGTATTCCGGAAATTAACCCCTTATTCCATTCACGCCCCTGCCCAAGCGAACATTCATCCGGCAGGCAGGGTACTTGAGTTTGTTTTTTTCATCTCAACATTTGCAGTTGCAGACAAGGGTGCTTTAGTCGTCGTTTCATTTACAGGGAGCTTCGATCAGCCTCTGGATGGTGGAAACCTGCTTCGGCGACGGAATCTTTCCGTGAATCCGGTAAACTCACCACCTCGAATCTCAAAACAGAAATCCAGGCAATTAGCGCATGACATCCCCACCCAAAACAACAGCCGAAATTCGGCAGGCCTTTCTGCAGTTTTTCGAGGAAAACGCCCACACGCGAGTGGCGTCCAGTCCGTTGGTGCCAGCTGAGGACCCCACGCTGCTGTTTACCAATTCCGGAATGGTGCAGTTCAAAGATGTCTTCCTGGGTGCAGAAAAGCGAACTTACCAGCGTGCTGTAACTTCCCAGCGCTGCCTGCGCGCCGGCGGCAAGCACAACGATCTGGATCAAGTAGGCTACACAGCCCGCCACCATACATTTTTTGAGATGCTGGGAAACTTCAGCTTCGGTGACTACTTTAAATCTGAAGCCATTCGGCTGGCCTGGAAATTACTGACTGGAGTGTTTGGCCTGGAGCAGGACCGTCTTTGGGTAACGGTATATCAAACCGATGATGAAGCTTTCGGAATCTGGCGGGACACCATCGGTGTGCCAGTGGATAGGATCATCCGCATCGGTGACAAATCAGCTGACAAGCCTTTTGAAAGTGACAATTTCTGGGCTATGGGGGACACCGGCCCCTGTGGGCCTTGCTCCGAGATTTTCTATGATCATGGTTCCGACGTAGCCGGGGGCCCTCCGGGTTCAGCCGGTGAAGACGGTGATCGGTTCATTGAAATCTGGAATCTCGTGTTCATGCAGTTCGACCGCTCTGCCGATGGCAGGTTGACGCCGCTACCCAAACCTTGTGTAGATACCGGAATGGGCCTCGAAAGGGTTTCAGCAGTACTGCAGAATGTCCACAGCATTTACCAGATAGATCTTTTTCAGGCTCTGATCGGCGCCGCCTCAAAGCTGACCGGCTGCATGGACCGAGGCAACAAGTCGCTGAATGTGATTGCAGATCATATCCGGGCTTGTGCTTTCCTGGTGGCCGACGGTGTTTTACCTTCGCGGGAAGGGCGTGGATATGTTCTGCGTCGCATCATTCGTCGTGCCATCCGTCATGGCTATATGCTCGGCCAGGAGAAGCCCTTCTTCAATCAAATGGTGCCAACGCTGGTCGAGCAAATGGGGGATGCCTACCCCGAACTGAAATCCCGAGCTGAACTCACACAGCAGGTTCTGTTAGACGAGGAAATCCGCTTTTCCAAAACTCTGGAGGCGGGCATGAAAATTCTCGAATCGGTCATGGACAACGCTAAAGGCAGCATCGATGGAGCCACGGCGTTTCTTTTGTACGACACCTACGGTTTCCCGCTTGACTTGACTCAGGATATTGCACGCGAGCAAGGCCTCACGGTGGATCTGGCAGGTTTTGAAGCCGCAATGCAGCAACAGCAGCAGAGGGGCCGGGCATCCAGCCAATTTGGACTGCGTTCGACCATTTCAGCTGAGGCCATCAGCGGCCTCGATCCAACGGTATTTATCGGGTATGAGCAACTGGAAGTTGAAACTGCAGTGGTCAGGGCGATTGTCGTTGACGGAGAGCTGGTTGAAGAGCTCGCAGCAGGTACCGACGCAATCGTATTCCTGGACCACACGCCGTTCTATGCTGAGTCAGGCGGGCAAGTGGGTGATACCGGCCAACTT
>JBGTHE010000209.1:0-2072 GCA_041746335.1 Lysobacterales bacterium
CTGCATGAAGTGGCCGAGGGTGTGAAAACCAATGTGCGCGGCGGCCAGAGCTTCATCGATGTGGAAATCGTGATGAAGCCACCCGACGAACACGACACAACGGCAGAGGAAATCATCACTCTTTGGCGTGAGCAGATTGGCGACATCGAAGGTGTTGACCAGATTACTTTCGAAGCCGAACGTGGCCCGGGTGGTTGGGCTCGTGATATCGCCATCGATCTCAGCCATGCCGACATCAACGTGCTTGAAAGCGCGAGTCGCGCCCTGCTGGAGCGGGTAGCTGGATTCGAAGGGGCGGTGAATGTCACCGACAATTACGACAAGGGCAAGTCGCAGTTTGATTTCACGCTGCTGCCGGAAGGCCGGAACCTGGGCCTGACACCGCAGGGCGTGGGGCAACAGGTGCGCGACGCCTTTTTCGGCGCATTGGCACTGCGCCAGATTCGCGGCACCGATGAAATCGAGGTGAGGGTCAAGTTGCCGCTGGAGGATCGCAAGGATATCAAGTCTGTTACCGACCTGGTGATCCTTACCCCCGATGGCGTGGAGGTGCCGCTGCTGGACGTGGTGTCGGTGGAGCGCGGCGAGGCTTTCACCTCAATCAACCGGCGCGATGGCCGGCGTATCGTCAATGTCAGCCTGGATGTGGAGCCCAAGCGCGAAGTGACCCGCGTAATGCAGGCCATCGAGCAGGAAACTCTGCCACAACTGCGGGCTGACTTTCCTGGCATCACCTGGACGTTTGTGGGTGCCCAGGCCGACATGCGCGACTCTACTTCCGCCTTACTGGGTGGTTTTGCATTGGCGCTGGCGGTGGTTTATGCCTTGCTGGCAGTTGCGTTTGGAAGCTATCTGCAACCACTGATCGTCATGACAGCCATTCCCTTCGGCATCATTGGCGCGGTCATCGGGCACATGATTCTTGGGTTCGATCTATCGCTGATCAGTTTCATGGGTGTGATTGCGCTGTCGGGTGTGGTGGTCAATGATGCGCTGATCATGATCGACTTCGCCAATCGCAAGCGCTTAAATGAAAACATGGCGGCGTTCGACGCGATACACATGGCAGGCTTGCGGCGTTTCCGCCCCATCATCCTCACCACGCTGACCACGTTTGGCGGGCTGACGCCCATCATCCTGGAAACCTCACGACAGGCTTCCTACCTGATTCCGATGGCTATTTCCCTGGGTTTTGGCATTGTCTTCGCCACGGCGATCATCCTGGTGCTGGTGCCTTGCCTGTACATGATCCTCGAGGATTTCCATGGTCGCTCGTTGAGCAGCGACAGCCTGCCTCAGGAAGCGAATTAAGTCCGGGAGTTGGTGGCGCATGCCGACTACGGCATTTATCCGCCTTTCTGGCAGGCTGTGATTACTTCCGTATTCAGTTTTTCGGCATCATTGATGGTCAAGTAGAACGCTTCGATATACGCCAGCGCCGACTTGCGTGTAGCCGGAGTCAGAGATTCCGGCACCAGAGCTCCCTCAATGTTGCCTCGCTGGTCATTGAACAAAGCGATGGTTTCATCCAGCTGTTCGTTGTGGCGGCACTCTCCCCGATACAGGCGCGTGCGAACCGTGCTGATACCGAGACCAATTGCCGGTAAGGCATATTCCGGGTTAATAAGACCTGCCTGATCAAAGTCGTAGGGCAGCACGATCCAGTGTTCCTGCGTGCCGGGGTGCCCGACAGGCTTGCCGTTGTGGCAACAGTCTTCAGTTCCAGGTCCCTTCGTAATGGCCCAGTCCGTGTTGGCGATCAGATATTGAAACAGGCTGAAGATGCTGGTTTGTACCGGGTCCAGCTGACTCACCTTGATCTTCGGGCTTTTGACCACCTCCATGCCCAGGCGCCCGGCAGCTTCATCATGCGATTCGATGAAGAATGCGGAGAGCAACTCATCCTTACGCTTTTTTTCGATATCGCGATACGTAATATTCAGCTTGCGCACGCGTAACGAATAATCGGATAGCAGGTTGTAGGCTCTATAAATGCCGAACTCCTGCTCCAGGTAATTGAGATATTTCTTGCCTTTCCTGCAATGAGTGCCAATCTTTAACCTTTGCTGGCC
>JBGTHE010000210.1:0-3899 GCA_041746335.1 Lysobacterales bacterium
TTACCGTTCTTCCGATCACGACCCGGTGATTGCGGGCCTGGATCTGCTGCACTACGACTTCAGCGGTTTTTTAAAGCCCATCAAAAATCTGCCTGAAGTCAATTCAGCCAAAGCAGGAAACAGCGTGACGGTGAAATTCAGCCTGGCAGGTGACTACGGCCTGGACATCATCGTTGCCGGTTATCCGCAATCACAGGAGATTGACTGCGAAACAGGCATTCCGGGTGACGGTGGCGCAACCTCAACGGCCGGTGGCAGCAGCCTGTCTTACGATGCTGAAAAGGATCAGTATGTCTATGTCTGGAAAACCGAGAAGAGCTGGTCAGACACCTGCCGGCGCCTGGACATATTCTTGAAGGATGGCACGCACCAATACGCTGACTTCGAGTTCAAGTAAGCTGTAAAGCAGTAACTCCAGAGGCCGCCCCGGTTTCGAGGCGGCCTTTTTTATGCCGGCGATAAACCTCCGCCCGCACACGGCAACCTGGCAGCGAGTTCCTCCAGATGCTCATCCATGGATAATTGGGGTCTGAACCCAATTATCTATTCCTGAAAAACCAGGTCAGCAACTAGACGCTTTTCCTTGTGTAAGCTGGCATACAGACGCCGAATAGCGCCAAGGTTTAAACTGGCGTCTTTGCCCGAAGTACCGGAGTTCGCTCATCATGGAAATGCAAAGCCCCATCGCCACTCCCGGTGAAGCCGACTCAGCGAAAAGGATCACCGAAGTACATCGCCGGGAAGCCTTGATCAAAACGGGGGCTCTGCAAAACGCGATTCTGACCAGCGCTAACTTCTCGATTATTGCCACTGACGAAAAAGGCATCATCCAGTTATTCAATGTGGGTGCCGAGCGCATGCTCGGCTACACCGCACCCGAAGTGATGAATAAGATCACGCCCGCGGATATTTCCGATCCGCAGGAAGTGATCACGCGCGCCAAGGCGCTCAGCATTGAGCTGGCCACCACCATCACACCGGGCTTTGAGGCGCTGGTTTTCAAGGCTTCGCGCGGGATTGAGGACATTTACGAGCTGACTTACATCCGCAAGGATGGGAGTCGGTTTCCGGCAGTGGTGTCCGTTACTGCTCTGCGCGATGTGCAGGATGCCATCATTGGTTATCTGTTGATCGGCACGGATAACACCGCGCGCAAGCTGGTGGAAGCCGAGCAGAAGAAACTGGATCAGCGTTTGCGCGATCAACAGTTCTATACCCGCTCTCTGATTGAATCCAACATCGATGCGCTGATGACCACCGACCCTTCAGGCATCATCACGGACGTCAACAAACAGATGGAGGCGCTCACCGGCTGCACCCGCGATGAATTGATTGGTGCACCGTTCAAGGGCTACTTCACTGATCCGGATCGGGCTGAAGCGGGCATCAAGCTCGTGTTAAGCGAAAAGAAAGTTACCGACTACGAGCTGACCGCCTGCGCACTGGACGGAAAGCAAACGGTGGTGTCCTACAACGCCACCACTTTTTACGACCGCGGACGCACCCTTCAAGGCGTGTTCGCGGCAGCGCGCGACGTTACCGAACAGAAGCGCGTCGAGGCGGAGTTGCAACAGGCCAAGGCCGTGGCCGAAACCGCCAGCCAGACCAAGTCCGATTTCCTCGCAAGCATGAGCCATGAAATACGCACACCGCTCAATGCCATCATCGGCATCGCAGCTTTGCTTGCGAAAACTCCCTTGTCACCGGAACAGAACAAGTACGTGCAGATATTCCGCCGGGCTGGCGACAGTCTGCTCAATCTCATCAACGATATCCTCGATCTTTCCCGAGTGGAGACCTCGCAGATCGAGTTGGAGCGCACCGGCTTTTCGCTGAGCGATCTGGTGGAGAAAGTGAGGGAAGTCGTGGAGATTCGCGCCCACGAAAAAAGCCTGGCGCTGGTGTGCGAAATTGCCCCCGATGTGCCCAATGACCTGATCGGAGATCCAACCCGATTGCGCCAGGTGTTGCTGAACCTGCTAGGCAATGCGATCAAGTTCACCGAAACCGGCGAAGTGTCGGTGCGTGTGACTTCGGATCTGGATTTTGCAGTGCCGGGTGCCTTGCGGTTTGCGATTTCAGATACCGGCATCGGCATAGCCGGAGAAAAGCTGGACGCGGTGTTTGAAAGGTTTACCCAAGCCGATTCGTCTACCACTCGACGCTACGGCGGTTCGGGGCTGGGACTCACGATTTCAAAGCGGCTGGTGGAGTTGATGGGCGGCACCATCCAGGTTGAAAGTTCTGTCGGTAAGGGCAGCGTCTTTTCCTTTTCCGTCCCATTCGAAATCTGGGCAGACGCCACACAGCGGACAGCAGTTCCCGTTGGCGCTGAATCCGATCGGCCGCTGCCAGCACTGAACATCCTGTTGGTGGAAGACTCCCCCGATAACCGCACCATCACCATGGCCTATCTTCGAGACACACCTTACCGCGTGGAAATCGCAGAAAATGGAGCGGTCGCCTGCGAGAAATTCATCGCTGGAAGCTACGATCTTGTGCTGATGGACCGGCAAATGCCGATTATGGATGGCCTCACCGCAACCCGCGCCATCAGGGATTGGGAATCGGCGAACCAGCGCTCGCCAACACCCATTATTGCCCTCACTGCATCGGCCCTGAAAGGGGATCAGGAAAAATGCCTGGCAGCCGGCTGCACCGCTTACCTGACCAAACCCATTCAGGAAGAAGTGCTGCTGCAGTCAATTCGAGAACACTCCCAGGACGTGGAACGTTTGCCGCACGGGCAGAGCGAGCAAAAACTTCCGATCCGGATCCAGGCCAGCCCCACCATCGCTGACCTCATTCCCGGGTTTCTGGAAAACCGCAGGAGCGATGTCATCGCCATGCAGACTGCGCTCGAGAGAGGAGATTTCGAAATCGTTGAGAGGCTGGGTCACGGCATGAGGGGCGCGGGGGGAAGCTGGGGCTTTCCGGGAATTACGGACATCGGCGCAGCCCTGGAACAGGCGGCCAGTCACGGGGACGCCAGCATGTCCCTGAAGTGGGTGGGTGAATTAACCAGCTATCTTGATCGGCTTGAGGTTGTTTACTAGTCCGTCATTCCGGCGAAAGAACGTCACCTCGGCCCCCGAGCCGGGGCCGGAATCCATGGGTTGAGGTGGGTATGGATCCCGGCTCGGAGGCCGGGATGACGTTCGGCTCGGAGGCCGGGATGACGTTCGGCTCGGAGGCCGGGATGACGTTCGGCTCGAATCGAGTCTGGGGTGAAGGGCCACTATTCTTTTGGTGGCTGCTGCGTTCGGGTCAGACAAGCGCGGACGCGTGCCGTGAGTTGCGGAACCGAAAACGGCTTGGTCACATAGTCCGTCACCCCCGCTTCAAAGCCGGCGCGAGTGCTGGGCTCATCCGACATGGAGGTGAGCATCAATACTGGCAAGTTCTGTGTGTCCGGCCTGTTGCGGAGCGTTTTCATGACTTCCAAACCATCCATGCCCATCATCTTGTAATCGAGTACCACGAGATCAGGAACACGCTCGGCGATGCTCTTCAGCGCCTCCTGCCCGCTGGTCGCCGTGCTGACAACATAGTGCTCTTGCAGCGCACGAATGATCAATTGCAACATCTCCGGCTGGTCATCCACGACCAGGATGTGAAACTGGCGATGCGTGACGGACGGCTGGTGAGCCGCGGCCCCCAGATACGGCCTTGAAGCCGACTGCGGTGCCAGCACGAGTTCACACCCTTCGTAGGCGCAGAACACATCCAGGCCCTTGCCGCATTGCAAGGCCAACGAGCGTGCACGTTCCTCGATGTTCGCGACAAAAGCATCGTCGTGAGCTGGATCGTGGTGGGTCAGCGCGACCTTTTGAACACCCGCCGCTGAAGCAAGCTGCACTACGTAGTCAAAGGTGCTGTGTCCCCAGGTTTTCTTTGAA
>JBGTHE010000211.1:0-2208 GCA_041746335.1 Lysobacterales bacterium
AAACAATTGGGTGGCCAACAGATAACCCGCGAGGCTAGCTCCGCTGGCGGCCAACACGCCCGACAGCAAACCGATCGCCAGGAATTCTACCGCAACACCACTCAAAACCCGTTGGCGCGACGCGCCGAAGGTGCGCAACAAGGCACTTTCGAAGCGCCGCTCATCGCGACTGGATTGCACGGCAGCCCAGAGCACAGTTATCCCTGCCAGCAAGGTAAACAGGAATACCGCCTGAATCGCCAGCGCTGCTTTGTCCATTACATCGCGAACCTGTGAGAGCGTGGCTTCGAGGTCAATCGCAGTCACGCTGGGGAATTGCCGCATCAGGTCCAGCACCACTTCGTTTTTGCCCTCTGGTAAATACAGACTGCTGATCCAGCTGGTGGGGAAGGGATCGAGTACTCCGGGCGAAAACAGCATGAAGAAGTTGGGTCGGAAGCTATCCCATTCCACGGTGCGTTTGCTGGTAACGATGGCAGTAACGGTTTCACCGGCAATATCAAAGCTCAGTTCATCGCCCAACTGCAAGCCCAGTTCGCTGGCAAATTCAGCTTCCACCGATACTTCGTTCTGCTCAGAAGTATCATCCCAGAGCTTTCCTTCAATAAGCTTGTTGTCTTCCTGTAAGGTAGCCCGCCAGGTGAGGTTGGAATCGCGTCGGGCCCATTCTTCGCCTTCGGGGTCTTCAAACGTCATCTGCGTGACATCGTTGCCGTTGATATGGGTCATGCGTGCTCGCACCAGCGGCACCAGCTCGGGCGCATCGACACCACGTTGTCGCAAGAAGTCCTGCAGGGCTTCGGTCTCGTGGGTCTGGATATTGATCAGGAACTGGTTAGGTGCGCCATCGGGCAGGCTCTGCCGCCAGTTGTCCAACAATTCCGTGCGCACGATGGTCAATAGCAGCAACACCATCAGCCCAAGGCCAAAAGCTACCAGCTGGACTATGCTTTCACGTCCCCGACGCGACAGGCTGGCGAGACCATAGCGCCATGCTGCGCCCCCGGCACCCCGGAATCCGCTGAGCAGGCGCACCAGCAGCCAGCCGGCGACTCCCAGGGCGAGGAAAGTGATGCCGGTACCTGTCAGTATGGTCAGCACCAGTTTGGTGTCTCGCACCAGCCAGAGCAACAACAGGATCAGCGCGCCGATCGCGGCAATCCAGGGAATGCCATAGCGCAAGGGTGGTGGGTCTAAATCATGCCGCAAAACACGTAACGGTGGTGTGCGACTCATTTGCCACAGATCGGGTAAAGCGAAACCGGCCAGGATGCTGATGGCGGTAACCAGGCCAACCAGCACGGGTTGCGGTCCGGGTGGTGGCAGGACTTCGCCGATCATGTCGCGCATCAGCCAGGCCAATCCATGCTGTGCGAAGTAGCCGATCAGGCTGCCCAGCAGGGCGCCGCCCAATGCCAGCATCAGTAATTGCAGCAGGCTGCTGCGCAGCACGTAGGCCTGCGATGCGCCCATACATTTCATCAGGGCTATGCGGTCGCGATGGCGTTGCGCGTAACGCCGCGCCGCCATGGCTACTGCCACGGCAGCCAGTAGCACGGAAATCAGAGAAGACAAATTCAGGAAGCGGCCTGAGCGATCCATGGCACTGCGAATCTGCGGATTGGTGTCGCTGATATCTTCGAGACGCTCACCGCTAGCCAGTTGTTCGTCCAGTTGTTGTTTGAAACTTTCGACGGCAGAACGCTCGCCGGCAAACAGCATGCGCCACGAAACCCGGCTGCCAGGCTGTACGAGTCCGGTGGCTTCGAGGTCGTCATAGTTGATCAGGAGGGTAGGTGCCAGATCAGCAAAACGGAAACCTTCATCGGGCCGGTGCTCCAGCACGCGGGTGAGCTTAAGCTGAATTCGGCCGACTTCCAGAGTGACGCCCGTATCCGCACCCAACCGCGCCAACAAGCGGGCCGAGGCCCAGGCTTCACCACGGACCGGAATTTCTTCGGAGATACTGATGTCCCCCAACAAATTAGTGGAAGTTTTCAGCTGCCCGCGCAGTGGATAGGCTTCGCTGACGGCACGAATGCCCGCCAGTGTGTTGGCCCCGTTGTCGTCGTCACTGACCACGAAAACCACACTGGGCATACTGGCCGTGCGGGCCACTTCCAGACCGATCGCTGAAGCGGACGCCTCATACTGCTCACTGATGGGCTGGGCGGAGGCCAATCTCAGATCGGCTGCCAGGGATTCGGC
>JBGTHE010000212.1:0-12016 GCA_041746335.1 Lysobacterales bacterium
AACGTCACGATGAAATTGGTGATGCCATCAGTGCCGAAATGGGTGCACCCCTGAGCCTCGCGCGCAGCGCACAGGCAGGCAGCGGGCCACAGCATTTTTCAGCCGCTCTGGAAGCCCTGAAAACCTTTGAATTTACCGAACAAGCCGGCAAAGCCCGCATCGTCAAAGAACCCATTGGAGTCTGCGGTTTGATCACGCCCTGGAACTGGCCGATGAACCAGATAGCGGTCAAGGTGGCACCGGCTCTGGCCGCCGGCTGCACCATGGTGTTGAAACCCAGCGAAATCGCACCGATAGATGCAACCATTCTGGCCGAAGTGTTACAGGCCGCGGGAGTGCCAGACGGCGTATTCAACCTCGTACATGGTGACGGACCTGGCGTCGGAGCGCCTTTGTCCGCCCATCCGGGCGTGGACATGATGTCATTTACCGGCTCCACCCGTGCTGGCATTCTGGTCAGCAAGGCAGCGGCCGATACAGTCAAACGTGTTGCGTTGGAGTTGGGCGGTAAATCGCCCAACATCATCCTTGAAGATGCACCGCTGGAGAAGGCCGTCAAGAAAGGCGTGCGGGATGTCATGCTCAATACCGGCCAGTCCTGCAATGCACCTACCCGAATGCTGGTTCCGCGCCAGCATTATGATGCTGCGGTTGAAGTGGCACGCGCCACTGCGGAATCAGTCAAAGTGGGTGATCCTGCGGACAGCAATACCCACATGGGTCCGCTGGTCAGCGAAGCACAGTTTCAAAAAGTACAGTCGCTGATCAAAAAAGGAATTGCGGAAGGCGCGCGGGTGGTCACCGGTGGCCCCGGAAAGCCGGCAGGACTTGAAGCAGGCGCTTTCGTCAAACCCACGGTTTTTGCCGATGTGAACAACCAAATGACCATCGCCCGCGAAGAAATTTTTGGCCCGGTGGTTTGCCTGATCCCCTACGACACGGTGGATGAAGCGGTAGAGATCGCCAACGATACCGTTTATGGCCTGTCAGCCTATGTATTTGGCGGCAGCCCCGAATCGGCGCTGGCGGTGGGCAAGCGGCTGCGTGCCGGTATGGTACATATCAATGGAGCCGGACTGGATTCGATGGCACCGTTTGGTGGCTACAAGCAATCCGGTAACGGCCGCGAATGGGGCTCGCACGGCATAGCTGAATTTCTCGAAATCAAGGCAGTCATGGGCGCCTGATCGCGGTTGGGCCACCTGCAACAGAGCTAAGCAATGAAAAAAAGTGAAACACCGCTTTACGACGCCTATCGAAAGTTCCTTGCGGACGCTGGCACACCATTTACCGTGCCTGGGCACAAACGAAACCCGGAACTGATCGACCCCCTGCTTGCCATGGACGCACCTCACTACGGTGGTGTGGAGGATCGTCGCGTCTCAACCCGACGCCTGCAGGCTGCTGAAGACATCGCCGCCCGGCTGTGGAAGGCAGATTGGTGTGGCTTCTCGGTGCAGGGTTCTACCCATGGCAATGAAGCCATCATGATGACCGTGGGCAAGCCGGGCGATAAGGTTATTGTCACTCGAACATTGCACAAGTCATTGTTCTTTGGATTGGTGCTGGCAGGCTTGCAGCCCATCTGGGTGCGCCCTGATCTGGATGGTCAAACGGGGCTCACCGCAGGCATGCCGGTCAGCCGCATTGAAGAGGCGCTGCACGCTCATCCTGATGCACGCGCAGTAATGCTGGTAGAACCGAGCTATGTCGGCGGCGTATCGGACATCACGGCCATTGCGGAACTGGCTCACGATCATGGAATTCCTTTGACGGTGGATGCCGCCTGGGGCGCGCACCTGGGCTTTCACCCGGATCTGCCGCCGCATGCCTTGCAAGCCGGGGCGGACGTGCTGGTGACCAGCATTCACAAGCACCTGACTGGCTTCACACAGTCCTCCATGGTGCTGGCCCAAAGCAAATACATCAACATCGAACGCCTCGAAGGTGCGTTTGAAGGATTGCACACCACCAGTCCCTCAGGTGCCATATTTGCATCCATTGATCGGGCTCGTGCCCTGCTGCAGGACCGGGGCGAGGAATTGCTGGGCAACGCGATCCGACTGGCCAATGAGGCACGCCAAAAGTTTCGTGAGGTGCCGGGCCTGGGCGTGGTGGGTGCCGAAATCGCAGAGCGGTCGCCTGCTCTGTTCATGCATGACCCGACCAAAATCGTGCTGAACCTGTTCGGCACCGGCGCGGATGGCCAGGTGGTTGCCGATGTGCTGGAGGCACGTGGCATACACCTGGAATTTGCGGATCGCGATACTTTTGGCCCGGTGCTTACGCTGGCCGATACCAGCCAATCCGTGAACCGCATGGTGACGCAAATCATCAGGGCCATCGAGGAACACCGGGGAACACCCCGTCCAATGGTGCCCATCACTGCCTGGACCGTGAATGCCGAAACGGTGATGAGCCCCCGCGAAGCGTTTTTCAGCGACCACGAACGAGTACCCGCAAAACACGCTATCGGTCGAATCGCGGCGGAGACGGTTGCACCTTACCCACCCGGCGTGCCAGCACTGGCCCCCGGCGAGCGCATCAAGGCAGAAGTACTGGCCGCTTTACAGCAGGAAGCCGCGAGCGGCACGCGCATGGCGTATTGCGAAGATCCGATGTTGAATAGCATCCTGGTGGTCAGGGGGTAGGTTTTTATTGCGGAAATCAATGTAGCCGCAACTGTGATTCCTCAGGACTGGTGCACTTTATCCAAAAATTCATCGATAGCTACCATTGCTTCCGGCTCATCCAGTAGCGGGGCATGCCCGCGGTTGGCCACCCGAACCACCTGCATCTTCGGATGTACCTTCAGCATCTTGTTTACAATTTCATCGGTGAGTACATCAGAGAGCACTCCCTGCACCAACAGGCAGGGCATTTTGACTGCATGAAAGGAATCCCAGGGATCGATGGCCACTCCAGCCACACGGTTGATCCAGCCGCGTTTGTTCATCCACTGCAGCCATTGAATGATAGCCGGTGGATTGCGCAAGGCGTGGCCTATGGCGGGGTCCATATCAGGTTCCGGCTTGCCCGCCGCATTTTCACGGTAGGACAGTTTGACGAACTCCCGCCAGAATTCTATGGACCTATCCGGCATGGCGATTTCATATGCCCCTTTCGCCTGCACGGCTGCCTCCTCCCAGGTCTGCGCTGGCGGCATTTTTCCGGCATAACTCAGGATGCGCTGCAAGGCGGCCACCGGCAATTCCGGGCCAATATCGTTGATTACCACTGCGCGCAATCTACTGGGTTGCTGGTCAGCCATGATCATGGCCACCAATCCACCCAGTGAAGTGCCAATGACAGTGACCTGCGGCAACTGCAGTTGATCCAGCAGTTGCCAGGCATCCTTGACATATTGCCCCGGGTTGTAGCGTATCGATCGAGCATCCCGGCCTGACTGACCGCGACCGCGTAAGTCCACGCTGATCACGCGGTAAATGGGTGCGAGGTGCTGGGCCAGGTTATGAAAGTCCTTGCTGTTACGGGTGAGTCCGTGCAGGCAAAGAATGACCTTATCGCCTTTGCCATAGTCACGGTAATAAAGCGACAGGCCATCGTTGCTGCGGAAGTGATTTTCGCTATAGTCCATAATCGTTTGTCCCATTCAGCTCTCCCAGTCCTGCTCCAGCCGCCGGGCGGCCAGAAAGAACAAGGTTCCCGCGATCAAGTAAAAAACTGTTCCTGCCAGGATAGAATAGCGCAAAGCATTTTCGGCAAATCGAGCCGTCAATCCATCCGACAATGCACCCAGCGCCCAGGTACCCAGGCCTATGCCCAAGAGGTTATTGACGAACAGGAACACGGCGGAAGCGGTGGCACGCATGTCCGGCCGGACCATGTGTTGAATGGTAGAAACCACTGGCCCGAGCCATACAAGGCCCAACGCAGTGGGCACCAGCAGCAAGAAGAAGCTGATGTACAGATTTGACGACAATATACCAAACACGTAGAACGGCAATGTGGCCATAAAAGCCCAGGCTGGAATACTCAGGTAGCGACTGCGTTTGTCTGGCCCGAAACGATCCGCCAGCCAACCACCCGCCCAGATTCCTGCCATACCGCCGATCAGCAACATGGCGCCAAAATACAGCGAGGCCTCCAGTAATGTCAGGCCGTAGCTCCGTACAAAAAATGAGGGCAGCCAGAAGAACAGACCATAACCCATCATGGATGAACAGGATGCGCCGAATCCAATTAACCAGAAACTTGGCTTACCCACCAGAGTGCGGACGATTTCACCCAGGCGCGGCGCTTCTCTGGAGACCGTTTTGGGGTCAAAACCACCGCGTTCAGGCTCTTTTACCAGCCAGCGAAAAATCGGCGCCAGCACTATACCGGCCAATCCTACGGCAAAAAACGCCGTGCGCCAGTCGATCATGCTGGCGATGACACCGCCAAATACAATCCCCAGGGCACTGCCTATGGGAATTCCGAAAGAGTAAATGCTCAAGGCCCGGGCACGCTGATGGGACGGAAAATAATCCGCAATCAGTGAGTAAGCGGGAGCAACGCCCCCTGCTTCACCCACTCCCACGCCCAGTCGCGCTGCGAACAGTTGCCAGAAATTGTTGGCCAGCCCGCAAACCGCCGTCATTGCACTCCAGAAGGTCAGTGCGATGGTCATGATCCAGGTACGACTGTAGCGATCCGCCAGCATGGCGATGGGAATACCCAGGCCGGTATAGAACAGGGCAAAAGCCAGGCCTCCCATCAGACCCAGTTGGCTATCGGTCAATCCCAGGTCGGCTTTGATGGGAATCGCGAGGATGCCGACGATCTGTCGGTCAATGAAGTTGAAGGTATACACCACCACCAGTAAGGCCAGGGTAATGCCCCGTTTGGCAGGTATAGCCTGTAATGGGTGTGGAGGGGTGCTTTCCGTCATGGTTTCAACACGATTTGATGATTCCCCTGGTGACTATTCTGATTGGTTGCCCTGGGTTGGCCTCCCGCAAACGGTCGCAGGAGACTACCATGAAATGCTACCCCGGCTACCGCCAACGACGGCAGCCGGGATAGTCAGCACCGATCAGAAGCGGTATTGAACATCCAGCCAATATTGCCGAGGGTTGCCATAAAACGCCGTTATGGAACCCTCCAGGCCCAGGGTGGGAAAGAAATAACCTGCCACCTTGTATTCCTCGTCGGTCAGGTTCTTGCCGTGCAAGCCCACCTGCCAGCGACCACTGTCGTCTGCCCATACTGCACTGAGATCCCACAGGGTGTAGGCATCCTGGTCGAGGAATGGGTTTGGCACTTCAAACTGGCTGTGATCATCACGGTAAGATAAGGTGGTAATCAGAGCCAGATCAGCTGCAGCTCCGAACCAATCAACCGGCATGGAATAGTTGGCCGTGCTACTGGCCGTCCAATCTGGAGTGTTCTGGAACACGCGCTGGTCGGCTACGTCGTTCCCGAATGCATCAATGAATGTGTTGAATTCGGCATCAATATAACCAACGGCCCAGGACAGGTTCAGAAGCGATCCGGAAATGCCAAGGTCCTCAGCCACGATCACTTGTCCTTCCCATTCCACACCGTTGATGTCAGCGTCGGCAGCATTGGTGGTCACGCCAACAAACTGGTCATTGATACCATCACCATTGGTGTCAAGGGCAACCGATCCGGGGATCTGCACATCCTCATAGTCACCTTTGAACAGGGCCAACCGCGATGTCATTCGTCCCCGCATAAAAGTCGCCTTCCAACCCAATTCCCAGGAAGTGACTTCCTCAGGTTCAAATTTCATGAATTCGAAGATCTCCTCCGGGCTCTTGACACCATCGCCATTGAAGTCAGGCGCTGCAGTGGTCAGTCCACGTGGATCAAAGCCACCGCCCTTGAAGCCTTCGCTATAACTCAAATAAAGATTCTGTGTATCAGAAGGCCGCCATTGGATAGCAGCCCGCGGCGTGAATTTCTCAAATGTCTCGCTGCCATCAAAATTGGAGGTGGTACTGATAGGTATTGCGTTGCCACCGAAAATCGGTGAAGCGCCGCCTATCTTGGTCTGACGCAACACGATTGAATGCCGCTCGTCATCGGTCCATCGGCCACCCAAAGAACCACTCCATTGCTCGGAAAAATCCCAGGTGAAGTCAGCAAAGGCCGACCAGGTCTTCGTATCTACGTAACCAGCAGTGTGACTGTTCAGGCCAGGCAAACCAATCACAGCGCCGGTTGTAGCGAGGATTACGTCAAATATGGTTGAGGCAGAAGCATCAAGATAGTAGAGGCCCGCAACACCATTCCAGTTGGCTCCGCTGAAAACTGCCTGTATCTCTGCCGAATCCTGTTCGTTATCGTATAGCCCTGGAACATCCAGGTCAGCCTGAGGCAGACTGTCGAAATCGATTGGCGCCCAGGTTTCGTCCTGACGGGAAGAAAAGATGCCACGGATTTGAACAAGATCGGATGCCTGCCATTCAGCCAGTAGCGACACACCACTGGCGTCAACTTCCTGCTGAGGTGAATTCAGACCGGCGCGAGTGTCATAAATATCGTCCAGTATTGGCGCGCCAGAAAACTTTCCGACGGTTAGGCGGTGGCCCTGGCGTGGGTCGGAATCGTCCTGCAGCCAATCACCTGACAGCCGGAAAAACAACTCGTCAGTAGGCTCCCATTCGGCACTGAAGCGCGCGCCGAGGGCCTTCTTGTGGTAGTTCTCGACCCCAGGCAGATTGAGGTTGTCGCCAAATCCGTCCCGGTTGAAACTGGCGATTGAACCACCGATTCTGAAAGTGTCTGACAAAGGCAATGATCCCGTGGCGATACCATCCAGCATCCCGTAATTTCCGATACGCCCCTGCAGCTTCAACTCCGCTTCGCGGCTGAGGCGTCTTGTAACGTACTTGATAGCACCGCCGATGGTGTTACGGCCGTACAGGGTGCCTTGTGGACCGCGCAGGATCTCGATGCGTTCAACGTCGTACAGATCCAGCACACCTGCTTGCGGGCGGTTGAAATAAATATCGTCCACGTAGATTCCGACACCTGATTCAAAGCCCGAAACCGGGTCCTGTTGGCCCACACCTCGAATAAACGCAGTCAGAGTTGAGTTGGTGGCGCGAGACACCTCCAATGTAGTGTTGGGTGTTGTCTGCGTGAGATAGACAAGGTCGAGTGCTCCGAGGGCATTCAACTCGTCGCCTGTGAATGCTGTAAGAGCCAGGGGCACTTCCATCAATTTTTCCTCGCGCCGCTGGGAAGTAACTACCACCTCCTCCAGGACAGTTTTTTCCACGGCTTTATCCCTGGCGGTCTGGGCCTGGACAGCCACAGGCATGACCAATACAGCCAGTGCCACTGTGATGGCTGTTCTGAGATTCATCCAGCTGCGCTGGTTTTCGTGCTGTGCTCTTGACGTTTGCATTACTTCCTCCGTCATATCGTGTTGATGCCGTTGCTTACGGCTGACTGTGTTTTGATGTTTGAATTGAAGTCAGCCAGCAACTGATTAAAACGATGCGGCTGATCGAGGTGCGGTGCATGACCGGAATCCGGAAAGATTTCCAGGCGTGCACCAGGTATCTGTTGCGCGACCCAAGCAGCCGCAACAGGGGTAAATAAGGAACTCTTGCCCCCGGCAATAACCATTGCTGGTATGCGAATGCCGGGTAGCGCCGGACGCATATCCTGTTGTTCCAGCCATACCCAGATTTGCGCCATGCTTCGCGGGTCATTCTGGAGCATGACCTGGCTGACATCCTCAACCAGTTGGGGAGATGCTTCGTCTGCCGGACTGAGCCAGCGTGGAACAACTACTCCGGTATAAGCGGGCCAATCGCTCAGCATAAACCCGGTATTACGCTCCAGAGAGCCGATATCAACGCTTTCCCTTAGCCCGTGCCGCCAGCTACCGTCATTCAGCAGGCAGGGCACCATGTCAACAGTGACCAGTGCAGCGATATCCAAATCGGAATGCCGCTGCAACAAATCCCAGGCAACCATGGCTCCCAGCGACCAGCCCAGAAGGCAGACCGGTTCAAGATTCAGCTGTCGAATCAGTTTGGCAACGGCATCTGCCAGGTAGCTGAATGATCCATCGCCGGGCAGGGCCGCGGATGCACCATGGCCGGGTAAGTCGGGAACGATCATGCGAAATCGGTCCGACAAGCCCTGCAACTGCCCCTGGAACAATTCGCCGCTGACGCCCCAGCCATGAACGAGTACCATGACAGGGCCCTTACCGTGATCGTGGTATGCCAGGCTGAAACCATTGTTAAGTTCAATCGTGTGCATTTGATCCTGATTGTTGGATCCGGATTTATGGGTTCCGGCTTGTCAATCGCGCGCCAGTATGCAAGATTATGAAACATGAATCAATATTCAAGTTTAGAAAAATTACCCAAAACAGCACGCGGCCAGAAAACGCGTGAAAAACTGCTGCGGGCTGCCGAAGCGGAGTTTGGTGAGCGAGGTTTCCACTCGGTTGCCATTAATGACATCACCCGCAGTGCCGGCGTGGCATTGGGCACGTTTTACGTTTATTTTGAGAGCAAGGAGGAAATCTTCCGGGCCTTGGTCAGCCACATGAGCGACACAGTGCGAAGCTGGGTTGCAGAACGAGTGGCCAATGCTCCAGATCGTCTCGCAGCTGAGCGGGAAGGCATCAAGGCTTATCTGGAATTTGTCAGAGGTCACAAAGGCCTCTACCGCATCATTTCTGAGGCTGAATTTGTTGCCAATGACGCTTTTGTCGAGCATTACACAGTGTTCGCCAATGCCTATCGCGATGCTCTGGCCTCAGCTGCCGATCGGGGTGAAATCCGCCAGGGCGATTTTGAAGTTTGGGCCTGGGCCATCATGGGCATGGACGTATTCCTGGGTATGCGTTTTTCCGAATGGGACGAGGCCTCCGTACCCGGCACTGTGGCCGATGATGTTGCCGATCTACTGGCCTATGGCCTGTCGAGCGAGGTCCGCAAGCCATGAGTTTCCCGATTTTTGATTTTCTGCAACAACGGGCGAATATCGCTCCATACCGCCCGGCAGTGGAGGACCTGCACTCTGGACTCAAGCTCAACTACGGCGAAATGCATGAACGCACCGGGCGCACCACAGCTCTGTTGAGTCAGATGGGACTGAAGGACGGTGACCGCCTGGCGGTGTTGTGTCGCAATCGCATTGAGTTTTTTGAGTTGCTGTTTGCCTGCGCCCGTTTGCAGGTCGTCATGGTTCCGCTCAACTGGCGCATGCCTGCGCATGAATTGCAGGGGTTGATAGACGACTGTGGTGCGCGTCTGCTGTTGCATGGTGCCGAGGAGGCTGCTGTGGCGCTGGCTCTGACCAGCCCGACTCTGGCGGTTTGTGATCTGGATGGCAAGGGGGCTGGCGGATATGCTGCCATGCGCGATGCGCTAGAAATTTTCCCCGGCCGCACCGTTTGGCCTACCGATGAGACCTGGTACCTGCTCTACACCTCAGGCACTACTGGCCAGCCCAAAGCGGTGATTCAGACTTACGGTATGGCCCTGGCCAATTACGTGAACATTTCGCAAGCCATGGGTATGCGCAACGACGACACTACCCTCTGTTTTCTACCCCTCTTTCACAGCGCGGGAATCAACATCACTGCCCTGCCCTCCCTGATGATGGGCAGCGAGGTGCTGTTCACACCCGGATTTGATCTTGGCATGACCATCGATCTCATAAATCAAGGCCGACTGGATACTTTTTTCGGCGTCCCTACGATCTACCAGGAAATCAGCCTGCATGAGCGATTTCCCGAGTTGGATCTTTCCCTCGTTCGTTGCTGGGGCTGCGGCGGAGCTCCGATTTCCGACGATCAGTTGCGACGTTTCCTGGATCGTGGTGCTCTGATTCTGAACGGAATGGGCATGACCGAAACTGGCCCAACTGCTTTCCTGATGGATGCACCCAATGCGACCCGAAAAGTGGGATCGGTGGGTAAGCCGCAGTTGCTATGCAAAGTTCGCCTGGTAGGCGCGGAAGGGCTTGATGTTGCTCTTGGCGAAACCGGAGAAATATGGTTCTCCGGCGCGGGAATCACACCGGGCTACTTTCAGCAACCTGAAGCCACGGCCGCAGCAAAACCGGATGGCAAATGGCTGCGCAGCGGTGATCTCGGCCGCCAGGATGAAGACGGTTATTACTACATCGTGGGTCGACTTAAAGATATGTTCATTTCAGGCGGTGAGAATGTTTATGCCGCTGAAGTCGAAAATCATCTGGCCAGCCATCCCTCCATACTCGAAGCTGCCGTGATTGGGATTGACGATCCTCAATGGGGCGAAACTGGATGTGCTTATTTGCTGCCAAGGCCCGACCACGCACTGCCCAACCTGGAGGAAGTACGGGATTTTCTGCGCCCCCGCTTGGCAGCCTACAAGCTACCCCGACGGGTTATTGGAGTCAGCGAATTTCCACGCACTGCCGCCGGCAAGATCCAGAAACACTTGCTGACCAAACCCGGGAATCCGGATGCCGAACGTGGGAACCCATATACGGCTCCCACAGATTCAGATGCCAAAACTACCGTTCAGGAAGAATAACTATGCGCTTCTGCAGCTCGATTCCGCCTGATAAAACTTTGATTAGCTCAGAACTTGCTTGTTCTTTTTGAGGAGAGATTTGTGATGCGTAGCTGCACATTGGTGATTTTGCTGTTTTGCAGCGCCGGGAGTATGCGAGCCGATGAAGTTCGGCAGCTGGATATCGATCCGGCCCGAATTACTGTTTCAGGAATTTCTTCTGGCGCACAGATGGCTCATCAGCTGCACCTGGCATACTCGGATCTGTTTTCAGGAGCCGCCATGCTGGCTGGCGGCCCCTTTGGGTGTGCGGAAGGATCAATGCTCAACGCCCTGGGGCGCTGCCTGGCCAAACCAGGAACCGAAATTCCCCTGCCCGAATTGCACGACAGCATAGTCGCAGCAGCGGCCGATGGCCGACTGGCTTCGCTGGAAAACCTGTCAAATGATCCGGTTTGGATCTTTCACGGCAGCCTGGACGATGCAGTTCCTCTGGCTGTCAATGATGCCCTGGTCAACACCTACCTGGCCCTAATTTCCTCAGATCAGGTAACGGTTATTACCAATATACCTGCCGCCCACACTTTTCCTGCTGACGGCGTTGGAAGCGATTGCGACAAGTTAGCAAGCCCATTTGTTGGTGACTGTGGCTATGATGCAGCCGGGCAATTGCTGCAAACGCTTTACCCCGGACTTCAGCCTTGGACTGCCGAAGCCAGCACGGCCATTAGCCCGGTAAAGTTGCAGGGTGCCGCTGATGCAATGCTGGATGAAAACGCTTGGCTGTTCGTTCCGTCTGCATGTGAGCAAGAAGGAGCCGGCTGCGCATTACATCTGGTGTTGCACGGCTGTGCGCAGTCTGCCAGTCAAGTTCAGACGGCTTTTATCGTACAGAGTGGTTATTTGCACTGGGCAGAAAAGAACAACATTGTGATGGCCTTTCCCCAGGTTGTGGCAAGCATTGTGAACCCGTTAGCTTGTTGGGACTGGTGGGGCTACAGCGGTGACAACTACCTGTGGCGTGATGGCAAACAGATGAGCACGCTGGTGAACTGGGTCCGACAGCTTGCTGGACGATAAAACCCGATCCTGAAATCGGGCCAAAAAAATGAGCATGGCTACTAAGTAACCATGCTCCTTTTCACTTGCTGTTTGCTACTTACGAGCGGCTTTGCAGCGAATGCAGTTACTGAACAAAACCGCCCGGGATGCCAGTGGAACCGGCCTCCCAGACTGTTATCATGCCAGGTACTGCAGTGCTAAATCAGAGCGGCAGAACTTTCGTAGCACAAGGGCCTTTCTGGCCTTGTCCCAATTCGAATTCAACCTTCTGGCCGTCGTTCAAAGTTTTGTAGCCTGAACTCTGGATTTCGGAGTGGTGAACAAACAAATCTTTACCGCCATCATCAGGAGTGATGAAACCGTAACCTTTACCTGCATCGAACCACTTGACTGTACCTGTACTCATGAACTTATATCCTCAAATTAATAATAATGGGTCTGACTAAACATTC
>JBGTHE010000213.1:0-2316 GCA_041746335.1 Lysobacterales bacterium
TCCCGTCCTCGGCAACTGCTCCCGGCGTTGCCCTACCTCCTGCATCCCTGCAGTCGTGAGTCGGTCTGGCCTCTCGGGCACAATCCCTGTGCCCTCGTCCGCCGGTCACCGCATCAGCTCGGCGGCTACCACGGGATTCAGTGCCGGTAAACGAGCCTGGGGTGGAGCAACTTGAACATCGGAACCTGCGGCTCAGCAGTTGGAGCAATGGGAAGCCCGATGGCGGTAAGAGCTTCCGGTTCTGTCGGACGCAGCCGATTTGTGCAGGGATGCACACAGATCGCGGAGTGCGGGATGCACGAGAGCGATCCAGACCGAGCCACAAGGAGGAGCGACAGGATGTCGCGACAGGCCCGACCGAGCATTTGAACAAGGATGTTCACAGATCGCGTAGTGCAGGATGCACGGGAGCGATCCAAGCGTTTCGGGCCGGTCGCCGGAACGACCGAGGCCCGAGGGTAGCCCGAAGGGCCAAGGACCAGAAGAAGGTGAGACTGCGAAGCAGTCGAGAAGCTGGCCTGGGCCATCGGATGTTCTTACCGCCGTCGGGCTCGGCTAGCCACCGAGCACTCGATAAAAAACCTTCGGGGTTCTGGCCTGTTATGACGAAATTAGGGTGATCAGCTCCTCGGGTGATTTTCAGTCGCGCCCGCAGACGAAGCCCGAAAAAAGTGATTCGAGGACGAAACGAGCTTGAGGCTCGTATTTAAACGGGCTCGAAAACCTCGCCCAACAACACCGGCGCGCTGGCTCCGGTAATCCGGGTGGTGTCCTGCGGCCGGCCAGCAAGGCGCTCGCGCGCCAGCCAGGCAAACAGAATACCTTCCACCCAGTCTGGATCGAGCCCCGCCCTGAGTGTGGTGTCGACCTTTTTATCCGGCAGTAAATGCCGCAAGCGTTGCATCAGGTCGAGGTTGTGCGAACCGCCACCGCAAACCAGTACCTCATCGGCATTGCCAAAACGCACAGCGTCCGCAATTGAATAGGCCGTGAGTTCGCTGAGCGTGGCTTGAACAGTTTGAGAAGCGGCGGCAGCGTATTGTTGTTTGCGGGTCTGGAGGCGGCTTTGTAACCAGTGCTCGTTAAAATATTCCACCCCGGTGCTTTTGGGTGGCTTACGGTTGAAATACGGATCGTCCAGTAGCAGGTCCAGCAACAATCGGTCGACTTTGCCGCCAGCAGCCCATTGGCCAGCGGCATCATAATCCTGCTGTTTGTGCTTCCTGATCCAGATATCCAACAGGCAATTGCCCGGTCCTGTGTCGTGGCCAGACACGGCACCGCCCGCGTGCAGCAAGGATATGTTGCTGATTCCGCCGATGTTGAGTACCGCCCGAATGCCACGCTCCGGCATCATCAATGCTTTGTGCAGCAAAGGCGCCAGGGGCGCTCCCTGGCCACCTGCGGCCATATCGGCCTGGCGAAAATGACCGACTGTGCGAATGCCGAGCAGATTGGCGATGTGCTGCGGGTCTCCCAGCTGGATGGTTTCAGCATCAGGTTTTTGCGGTTGATGCCAAACGGTTTGCCCATGTGAGCCAAGCGCCGAAATCTCTACCGCTTTAACGCCGGCTTTTTGCAATAAGCCCCAGGCAGCGAGTGCAAAAAATTCTGCCAGTTCGCGGTCCAGCCGGACCAGGTCCGCATTCGCCGGGCGTGCTCGTTGCTCAATCAGAACTTGCAGGTCCTTGGCCAGCGGCTCCGGATAGCTGACGCATAAACTCGCCAGTAATTTGGGGGCTTCGCGGTCAAAGCGCACCAATACGATATCAGCGCCATCGCGGCTGGTGCCGGACAGCATGCCTAGAAACAGTGCTGCGGTGGAGCTCAATCGCTGCTCGCGTACAGCGAAGCTGACTCCAGACGGCTGAGTTGGGTCAGCAAAGGTGCTGCCCCGTGTTGGAAGCTGAGCAACATATCGCCCTGCAATGGTTCAACTTTGGGTAAAGGCACGGTGCGTGGGTTGCGGTGTGAACCATTCACCAGGAATTCGTAATGCAGATGCGGGCCGGTGGCGAGGCCGGTAGCCCCTACATAACCAATCGTTTGCCCCTGTTTCACTTTCTGACCCTGCTTCACGGCATTCTTCGAGAAATGCAGGTACTTGGTTTCAATGCCATTCGCGTGCTTGATGAAAACATGATTACCGTTTGCTGCTGAATAGCCCGCCCGGGTCACCGTGCCGCCTCCGGCAGCATAAACGGGTGTTCCTTTGGGCGCGAAGTAGTCGATGCCGTTGTGTGGCCGAATGCGCTTAAGCACCGGGTGCATGCGCTTGGGGTTGAACTGACTGCTGATGTACGAAAAGTTCAGCGG
>JBGTHE010000214.1:0-2977 GCA_041746335.1 Lysobacterales bacterium
CAACTTCTGGATGGCCCAGGCCAGCTTCTCAACCGGTCCCCGGTCTCACCTTCTTCCAGAGTTCGCTACGCGCCTCTGGAATGACGGAGTTCGGATGGGCCTTTGGAGCGGCGGGGCTAGGGCTACGGGCCTCCAAAATGAGGGGCCCGACGACATGACCCAATGCCCGGTGCACTTGAATTTTTCCCGGGATGCTCTAAATCATAGATGTCAGGTACTACACTAAGTACCAGCTACTACTTCCACCTCACACCAACTCCAGGAGCCATCATGCAACACCCCGTTTACGACCTAGCCATAGCACCGATGTTACGTACGCTGAAGAACCTCGACAGCATCATCAGCAAAGCTGAAGCCCACGTGGCTGCTGACGAAAATCTGGAAGAAGCCACGCTGGTGCAGGCGCGGCTGTATCCCAACATGTTGCCTTTTGTATTCCATATTCGCGTTGCCACAGACACCGCCAAGGGGGCAGCTGCCCGGCTTTCCGGAAACGCTCTACCTTCCTGGCCCGATACTGAAGAGACTTTTGCCGAAGTGCATCAGCGTATCGGCAAAGCCATCACATTCCTGTCGGGTTTCAAGCCCGAGGATTTTGATGCCTCTGAAAAGCGCGCCATCGAGCTGAAACTGGGGCCGCGCACCGTCAATTTTGACGGCAAGAGCTACATTTCCGCCTTTGTACTGCCCAATTTCTATTTCCATGTCACCACGGCCTATAACAATCTGCGTGCCTGTGGTGTGGATGTGGGTAAACGCGACTACCTCGGCGACAGCTAAGCGCATTTTGTCGGGAATTAATGCATGAGAGACGTTGAAGAAGCAGCAGCCAGGCCTTTTCTGGTTGCTGCTTTTTACAAGTTCGTCGAGCTGGCGGACAGTGCTGACTTGCGCGGGCCTTTGCAGCAACGCTGTGAAGACCTTGGCCTGCTGGGCACAATCCTGCTGGCCAGTGAAGGCATCAACGGCACGATCAGTGGTGTGCCCGGAAAAGTACATCGGCTATTCGAACGCCTGCGCGAAGATCCGCGCTTTGCCGACCTCCACTACAAGGAATCCTGGGCAGCCGAGCAGCCTTTCTATCGCATGAAGGTTCGTCTGAAAAAAGAAATCGTCAGCCTGGGTGTGGCGGGCGTGGATCCTCGCCGCGAGGTCGGGCAATACGTGGCACCGCAAGACTGGAATGCCCTGATCTCAAGGGACGATGTGAGGCTGGTCGATACGCGAAATCATTACGAATATCACCTGGGCACATTCCAGGGTGCTGAAGATCCCAACACCACCTCATTCCGTGACTTTCCGGAGTGGGTGGCGCGCGAGCTCGACCCGCAGAAGGATCGCAACGTGGCCATGTTCTGCACCGGCGGAATCCGCTGTGAGAAAGCCACCGCCTATCTGCTGGATTTGGGATTTGAGAATGTCTACCACCTCGATGGCGGTATCTTGAATTACCTGGAGACCGTGGATGCGGAACAGAGCCTGTGGCAAGGCGATTGTTTCGTTTTCGACAACCGGGTTACCGTGGATCACGATTTGGAAGAGGGCGATTTCGAAGTTTGCCCGGCCTGCCGTATGCCCTTAACCGCCGAAGACCGTGAGTCCCCGCTGTTTGAACTGCATGTCTCCTGTCCGCAGTGCCACCACCGATTGACGGAAGCGAAACGTGAGGGGCTGCTGGAACGCGCCCGCCAGATGGAATTGGCCGAAGCTCGCGGCGAGCGCCACATCGGGGCCAAGCAAACCAAGAACCTGTAGGAGCGAGATTGGCTCGCAGCAAGCACCACGCCCGGTCGGTAGCAAAGCTACCTCCTACAGTGAGGGATTAAGTTCCTGTGGGGGCAAGCACTGCTCGCGGCTGAACCCCAAAGGTAGGCAGCAAGGCTACCTCCTACAGTGGGGGCTGCCCGGTTTGTGGGAGCGAGCAGTGCTCGCGACAAGTCGGCGGCAAGCCTGCTTCCCACAAAAAACACCCAACCTCTCGGCACATGGCGACCCTACGCATCATCCTGCATGGGCTTCCAGTGCAGTATTCCAAACAGCAGCGTAAGGGCAATGCTGGCGATCAGCGGGCCCTGCCACATTTTCACGTATTGCCAGAAAAAAAATGTCTCGATTACATGGAAGCCCAACATGATCACGGCCAGGATCTGCGCGCCGGAAGCCAGCCAGGCGGGCATGGCCACGAAGTAGGCCAATATCGCAACACCATAAATTGCCAGGCACAAGGCCTTTAAAACCGAAAACATGGGACCTCCCGATCTCTTGTGCTTGTTGTAACAGCCAAATTCTGGCTCGACCTATACTTCGGGCATTCGTGTTACATGCAATTGTAATTCACAAACTCCACACGTATATGCACGTTGTAAATGCGCGTATTATATGGGCATATAGCGCCCACGTAATGACCGAGGTGTACCATGGCATCCCGAGCAAAAACCGAAAAACCCAACCGTCGCAGCGTCAATCTGACCATCCCGGAAGATGTAATAAAAACCGCCAAAGCGCTGCAGCTGAACGCATCTGAAGCAGCCGAAGCCGGAATTCGGCGCGCTATTGCGGTGAAGCAGTCAGAGCAGTGGCTTAGCCAGAACCAGTCAGCGCTTGCCGCGCATAATGACCGAATCGAAACGGCAGGAACTTTGCTCACCCCCGATTGGGCGGAAGACGAATAATGGCGCGCTTCGACGTCTACCGCTTTCCGAGTAAATCCGCGCCTTTGGTGGTGGACGTGCAATCTGACATTCTGGGTGAATTGAACAGCCGGGTGGTCATACCATTGGTTCCGGTGACGAAAGCTGCCAGCGAAGAATTGCCGCGGCTGACCAAGGATAATAGTGGGAGGAAAGAGCTATATCCTGATGACCACTGACCTGGCGGCCCTGCCCAAAGGCCGCCTGGGTGCATTTGTAAGCAACATCGATGGAGCCGATCGGGATGACATTTCAACTGCACTCGACTTTCTTTTTTTCGGATTCTA
>JBGTHE010000215.1:0-5022 GCA_041746335.1 Lysobacterales bacterium
GGATGCTGGTGCCAAACTGTCGGGGAGCCAACTCAGGCCGAGCCTCTCCGCAATACTTTGCAGGGTCTGCCCTGGCTGTTCAATCAGCATTTCGTAATGCACATTCATCACCCGGTCCGGCCAAAGCGCATGGCAGTGATCCATAAACTGGTGCACGGCTGAACAATAACGCCCCAGCTCATCCAGGTCGTAGGCAAAACTTTGCCTGGCGCTGAACAGATGCCGGTAACAGGACCAGCAGGTCTCCATCTCGTCCCGGCGTGCATGCAGGATCAGGGCTGATGGAAAAAGTCGACGAATCGTAGGAATACAGGCGAAATTGCCCGGTAATTTGTCGGTAATAAAACGACCCTGCCTGGCCCGAATCGACAGTGTCTCCCCATACCTTGAGCGGATTTCCGCGATCTCCTGGTCGTCCAGCTCCAGCTGCTTCGAAGGGTAGCTCAAGCCCGACCGATTCATAGCGCGAACAACATACCTTTGTAACCACACATTCTCCCCACCGGCATCGATGTTGAAATGGCGAGTCAGTTGCTGTTCCAGAAGGGTGGAGCCGGAGCGCGGCATGCCAGCAATGAAAATCGGAACAGGACCATCTGTTTGGGTTGCGTGCCCGGTTCTTTGGGTTGATGGGTCGACAGTGCTGTAAAAATCGAGCATGGCGCTTGTGAGTTGCTGAAAGTCCGCAACATCATTTTCAATTCGATACCGATAGCCGCTGCGAACCAGGAGGTTGCCTTGGGACCAGGCTTGGAAGGCTGCGTCGGTTTGTTCTTCTTCATCCAGAATGACTGCAGCAGCAAAGTGGATCGGCGCGGAAGAAAATGAATGGTCGCGCGCGGCCCACTTTAAAATGGTGTCCCTGACTTTTGTATCGGCTTTGGCGCTGGCCAACTGGCTGAAAAACCACCAGGCCTCAGGGCTTTTGCCGTTGATTTCCAGCGCCCTGCGATAAGCATATTCCGCCCCGGGCATATCGCCTCTGAGTAATAAAATGCTGCCGAGATTGAGCCACAATTCAAAGGATGCCGGCTGCAGTCGCAGTGCGTGGCGAAAGGACTCCTCTGCCAACTGCCCATCATTCAGGCTGACAGCCAATCGCCCCATTTCGGTGTGCATGCGCTCGTCTTGCGTAAACCGCGCACAAGCTTCGCCGACACAGTGCAATGCGGCACGCTCATCACCTTCCTCCTTCAGCAAGGCCAAATATTCCAGAGTCAGCTCTGCGTCTGCAGCATGGAGGCTCAGGGACTGCTGTAGGGCGTCCCTCGCTGCATTCGCATCACCCAGTTGCCGGTGAGCGAGCCCGAGATTGGCAAAGACGGATGACTTGCGATAACCCGCCTGCAAGGCCCTTCGGCAACAATCCACAACTTGCTGGTGCAGTTCTTGTTCACCATAGAGCACTGCCAGCAGATGCCAGGTTTCGCCATCTTCGGGATGAGCGTCGAGTATGGCCCGATAGCACTTCTCAGCTTCCTTCAATGCACCTGACTGGTGCAGCTGCAGCGCTCGCTGTCGTTGTTCCCCCATAGATTCAGCGGCACACATGGTTTTCAGCAGATGGGCATCATGAACGCTACAGGTACTTTTGCCACCAGGAGAACACCTGCTGGTAGTAGTCCAGATAATTTGAACTACTGCCGCGAACCACACTGTGGTCCGCCCCCGGGTAGATGCGTAATTCGGCGGGCGCATGGCCCAGTCGCCGCATGGTCTGGAACACCCACAGGCTTTGTTCCAATGGCACCTGTTGATCATTGGTGCCGTGAAGGAACATCACCGGTGTACGGATTTGATCTGCTTTCCAGAGTGGAGAGTCGTCACGATACGCTGCCGGGTTCTGGTCCGGACGCTGGCCAGCCATAAGATACTCCAGCAACTCGGCATCGCGGTCTTTGCCCGTCGCCCAACTGAGTGTGAATTCGGACGGTGGGGCGCGCAGAACCGCAGCAGAAAAGAGTCCAGTGTGAGATACCAAAACTAACCCCGCGTAAGCACCGAGGCTGCCGCCTATAAACCCTGCCTTACCGAGTGTTGGATAGTCCTGGCGCAGTTGTTCTAAGAGCGGGGGAATGGTTTGCAAATACGCCTGGCGCAGAGCACCTCGAACCGGAAACACATCCGGCAGCAGATAGGCATAACCCTGAGCTACATGCATCTGTGCGCTCGGGTTGAAGCGATTTTTCTGATCGGTCTGGCGTGCATAAGCACTGACGATCAAGGGGGTGGAATGGTGCCGAGAGGCTGCACTCATTGGCAGATACAGCAACCCCCGAAGTACTGAGCCGTGATTATCCTTGTGACTGACAAGCACAGGCGTAACAAAACCCGCTGAGTCGCTGTCGGTTCCGCTTTCGCCTGGCGGATTGACATGAAACCGGGTGAGTTGCTGCAACCGGCGTTGGGCGATTGCGAATTCAAACAGCTCGGCGGGCGCGTCAGCACGCTCGGCCGCAAACACCAGGTAATCTCCCGCAGGGGATTTACCTATGGGGCCGATGGCCCAATCGTCCTCCAGCAGAGTAACGGTCTCCTCGCGGGTCCACAGCACCAGCCGCTCCGTCATGTCATCGAGTGCGCGAGTGTGGATCAACAGTTGCAGGCCCTGGTCCAACCAGAATGCATCAAGGACTTCCTGCTGATCATCGGCATCAAGAACAAGCTGCAAGCGGTCGTTCTGTGATGAACCTACGACCAGTTGATGAGGAACAGGCGGTGCAATCGCATAGTCGACCATCGGGCTGTTGCTCACTGATCCCCAGGCGATAAGCTGCTCACCGTTTGAATCGATATGATTGGCAGCAAGGACAAAAGGATCGGTGGAAACGATTCGGGTTTCTGCCGACTCAATGTGCATCGAAAGCAGGGCTTCAGGCGATCTTGCCAGCAGCCGACGTGCGTCAATCCAGCCAACCACTTTGGGGGACTCAAGCTGTGGTAAGGGCTCAAGGGAAGAGGCCGCAATCGGGTTCAAATGAAAATAGTTCTGTGCCTCGGCGTAGATATCACCCATAAACTGGCCCGGGACTTCGAGATTTGCCACGGCCAGCAGCATTCGATCTCCGGAGGGATTCAGCCTCAGTTCCCGCAAGGCCAGAAAAGGCGTCAATACTTGCCGCTGATGGGTGCTGATATCGATACGCACCACTCGCCACAGGGTGTGGTCACGAAAATCCTGATCAAGCGGTGAAGTCGGACTGCCGCTGCTCAGCGTGTACGGCGCACTGGATGCCACTGCGCCCGAATCAGATTCGGATTTGGATTCGGATATGGCTTTGGGAATTTCGGCCGTATCGGCTTCCGCCACCAGCAGGAATTGACCATCGGTGCTCCACACCGGTTCGAAATGCCGGGCAGAATAGCGCGACTCGGCTCCCGCGATGGACCAGCTTTGAACTGGCGTGCCCGGGTCTTTCAAACTGGCGACGATCAATTGCCGGCCTGCTCCCAGGCCCTCAAAGAAGGCCATGTGCTGCCCAGACGGCGACCAGGTGGCGTCAGTTGCTTGTGCTGAAATTTGCCTCTGCTGGCCGTCACGAGATCGGATTATCAGACGGCCCAGGGATTTGTGTGCCTCAACTGCACGATCTTCCTGCCAATCAGTAAAACTGAAACTGCTCAGCTCTCCCCGGTCGCTGATGGCCGGCCGATCTACCGGGTGTTGAATTTTCAGGGAGTCGCTTGCGGTAAACCCTGCGCCGGATGCATCGGCGGTGATGGATGAGCAAGCCAGCAACGAACCCAAAAGGTAGCTGCTACGCATGAATTTTTGAATCACGGCTGTTCAAACACAACTTGCCCACTTTTGACCACCAACACGGGACGGGTCAATTCACTGATATCCAACAAAGGGCTTTTACGCGTTGCTACCAGGTCGCCGAACTTACCGACTTCCAGAGAGCCCACTTTTTCAGACCAGCCTATAGCAGTGGCAGCCTGAACGGTGGCAGTGGCGATCACCTGCTCGCTGGGCATTCCCAGCTCAACCATTTGCACCAGTTGTTCGGCATTGCCGCCATGGGGCCGCCAGCCCGCGTCGGTACCAAACGCTATCGGCAATCCGGCTTTCAAAACCTGCTGAAAACTGTCCGTCATGCCCGAATAAATCAGCAGATTTTCTTCGCGCCATTCCTGGCTGAAGGGCAGACTTGGGTCTTCAGCCAATTCCTTGACCGTACGCGCCGCCACCAGGGTTGGAATGTAATACGCTGATGAGGCGCGCAGCAACTTCAGAGTTTCGGGGTCGATGAAAGTACCGTGTACCACAGCATCAAAACCGGCTTGCAGTGGCAGGTTAATCGAATCAGCTGAAAACGAAGAAGCGGTTACACGAACCCCCAGCCGATGTGCTTCGTCGACAATGGCTTTGAGCTCCGCAAGGCTGAATTGTGCTGGCGTGCCAGGTTTCAGATCCCTGAATACTCCCACTTTGATGGTGTCCGAGCCGCGTGCAATCTGTTCTCTCACGGCACGGCGACAATCATCGGCGCCGCTGCAGGCTGCGGATTGATCAAAAAGGGCTTCGATTTCAGGTGTGAAACGCGAGCGGAACTCACCGCCGGTGGGATGAATGATCTGCCCGGCTACCTGCATTCGCGGACCTGGCACCAGACCTTCATTTATGGCATCGCGCAGAGCGAACATATAATCACCATGACTGCCCATGTCACGGATGGTGGTAAACCCGGCCTCAAGCGTGCGTCGGGCATGGACCATCGCCCGCAATACATAATCGGCCCCGGACCAGGTGGTCATGCGTACGTCACGAGGTGGCAGATCACGTTGTGATTCCAGGTGCGTCTGTGTATCGATCAAACCTGGCACTACGAAGCAACAGCTGAGATCTACCCGCTTGATGGTGTTGGATTCCTCAACAGGAATATCTTCGACCCGAAAATCTGTATGGACCTCGATGATCCGTCCGTTCTGCAGGTGAAGTGCAACATTCTGTTGCACGGGTTCGCCAGGCACCAGCAAAGCCTCAGCAGCAAAGATGATGGTATCGGCCTCGGCAGATTC
>JBGTHE010000216.1:0-1864 GCA_041746335.1 Lysobacterales bacterium
TACCCGGAGATCGCTCGAAATTATTTTGTTTGCCTGGTCACGCCAATTGACTTGCATTCGGAATGGGGCACGATCTTGCGTGCAGCGTCCTTCTATCTCCAGCACATGCCTGACCCCGGCGCTCACCTTGACGGTCTGAACGAAGCTGGCCTCGGTGGAGACAATGACAGTGCCCCTTTCAGGGACATGAGTACCGTTGCCTCCCCATCCGCGCGTATCCCGTTCGAACTCCGGATTCACCAGCAGTTCTGTATGCCGAAGCTTCGATTCATCGACGAGCCGCAGTGTGTCGCCATTCATTTCATACACGATCTTGGTCTTGGCATTAAGGAACTCGCAGACAAACGCCCGTCCGCACGCATTGGAATTGGCAGTCACGGCAATTGCATCGAATTTGTTGAGAAGCAGCCAAGGACCGAATTCCTCCGCCGAACGCAGCGCAGCGAATTCTGCAGCCACATCCCCTCCATGCCAAGTAGTGACATAGATATCAGCACGTGCACCGGCAATATGTCCTTTTCCAATCCACAAAACTCGTTTTAAACCAATCAAGTCGATTTGCTTGGTGAGACCGTAACCGGGGCGTCGTTGCCGGAGATATTCCTCGTAGGACCAGGAGCCTGGAAATACAGGTAGAGCCAAGTTGCGAATTCTGGGATTCGAGGTAGGGGTCAGGTACAGCCCGGCAGCGGCCGTCGCGAGCGCGATGGGCAATAACAGATGACGCGAAACGGGAAAGCGTCCGATCAGATACGCGACCGTGAGGCCGATCAGTATCGTCAACACCGGTATGACCGGCATGATGTAACGCAGGTAACTCTGGAAATTGAAAACGGCGATGATGAAGAGCAGCGCACAAAGCAGCCCTGCCCGTGTGCGCCATGATGCCGCGAGGCTGTAAAGCATCGTAACCGGAAGCAATACATAAAACATCAGGCCCATCGCACCGGGCAGGCCTTCGAGATAGCGCTCGGTATGGAAAGTCACATCATGCAGCAGTTTCCAATCAATATCAGCGTTAAACAGCGGGTTGTTGAATGGTGTCTGCGAGAGATAGAAAGGCGACTTGAAGACATGATTGTAGAACGGGAACACGGGATTTTCGGTACGGAGCCATGCATTCAGATAAGGCCCGAATCCCGCAAGTGATGCAGTGAACGATGCCAGCAAAATGTTGCGCAGGCCGTTGCGCAAATTTTGGAGCAGCCACGTCAGCGCTATCGCCAAAAAAAACGGCAACAGGAACAGGGTGATCACCTTGGTGGCCATTGCGGTACCGAGCAGAAGGCCGCAAGTCGCCACCAGGCGGGCATCTGGTACTCGCAAGCTGGCCGCACTCAGTACTAATGCTGAAACGAACCAAAGGCTCCAGAAGTTCTCAATGAATAGGGAGGAGGATTCGAGATAAAGCAGTGGCGTGGTTGCATAGGCCAAGGTGGCCACGACACCAGCGATGCGGCCCCCCATATTCTGGGCAGCCTGATACACCAAAACGACCAGTAGCAGATCCGCAAGAAAATTGACCAGTCTGGCGCCGGCTGCATCTGACAGCATCTGGGCGATGGCGAATTGCCAATCGCCTGCCATGGGGACGACAGCCCAGATGGACTGGGTTACGTCGTAATGGAATTTACCGTCGGCCTTGAGTTGATCGCCGATGACAAGATGCATACCCAGCGCGTCTGCGCCGAGTTCAGGGCGAAGCGCGGCCAGCAGGCGAATGACGACGGCAAACGCAATAAGAACTCCGGCGATCGAAAGCCACGGTGACGATCCATCTGAGCTGGTATTGCGCCATGTGTGCCAGATTGCCTCGATTGCTGTTCGATTCTGTCGCCACCCGGCCATTATCGGCAGCAACAGC
>JBGTHE010000217.1:0-1579 GCA_041746335.1 Lysobacterales bacterium
TGCTCCCGAGCAATAGTCGCTACGCTCAAGTTACGCTGCAGGCATGCGGTCAGTAAGCGGGTGAACACAGTAAACGGCGTGGGGCAACTCTTGAGTGAAGCCTCCAAACTGGGCGGTAATTCTGCCTCAGCCTGAACAAAAAGAAGGTAGGGTTTCGTGTTTGTTGCTGTAGGATTACTTCGTTTGTATAACTTGATCACTTTACTTGCTCCGCCCCCAAAGAGTTGAATACCTGCCCATGAGTCCTATCCATGAAACCCTGCACAGCGTCTTTGGCCTGCAGCAGTTCAGACCCATGCAGCAAGACATCATTGAGCGTGTGATCAGTGGTGGGGATGCATTCGTGCTGATGCCTACCGGTGGCGGAAAATCGCTGTGCTACCAGTTGCCGGCCCTGCAAAGGCCCGGCCTGGCTATTGTCATTTCACCGTTGATATCTCTGATGAAAGACCAGGTTGATGCCTTGCAGGCCAATGGCGTGAGGGCCGCGATGTACAACTCCTCGCTGGATATGGACGAAGGCAGGAAGGTGCTTGGGCGGCTTCACAACGGTGACCTGGATCTGTTGTACGTGGCTCCCGAGCGCATGATGATGCCAGGCTTTATTCAAAGTTTGAGTTCAGTGCCGCTGTCGCTGGTGGCGATTGATGAGGCCCACTGTGTTTCTCACTGGGGCCATGATTTCCGGCCTGAGTACGCCGCACTCGGTGGCCTGCGCGATCATTTTCCGGATGTTCCCTTTATTGCCCTGACCGCTACTGCCGATCCGCAAACCCGTGAAGACATTGTTCGGGTGCTGGGGTTGCAGAACGCCCAGCGCTTCATCACCAGTTTTGATCGTCCCAATATCCGCTACACCGTGCTGGAGAAGCACCGGCCACAAATACAGCTATTGCGTTTTCTGGAAAACAAAAAGGAGCAATCCGGCATTGTTTATGCCCTGTCGCGCAAGCGCGTTCAGGAAGTTGCTGACTTTCTGACCGAGCGTGGCTTCGCTGCCGCGGCCTATCATGCCGGGCTCAATGCGAAAACCCGCAAGTCCGTGCAGGAAAGTTTTCTGCGGGATGACATCACCATCGTGGTCGCCACGGTGGCTTTTGGCATGGGCATCGACAAGCCCAATGTGCGCTTCGTGGTGCATTACGACATGCCCCGTCACCTCGAAGGTTATTACCAGGAAACCGGCCGAGCCGGGCGTGACGGACTGTCGGCGGATGCCTTATTGCTGTTCGGAACCCAGGATGTTGCCACCGCGCGCTTTCAACTGGAGCAGGGTCAGAATGATGAACAGCGGCGCATTGAATCGCACAAGCTCAATGCCATGGTAGCGTTTGCCGAGAGCCTGACCTGCCGGCGCCGCGTGCTCATGGGTTATCTGGGCGAAACCATGGCACGCGATTGCGGCAATTGTGATATTTGCCTGAATCCGCCCGAACGGTTTGATGCGAGCGAGGCGGCGCGCAAGATACTGTCTTGTGTGTACCGGGTGGGCCAGTCCTTCGGTATCAAACACGTGGTGGATGTGCTGCGCGGTTCGGACAATGAACGCATACGAAATTTCGGTCACCACCGCTTATCC
>JBGTHE010000218.1:0-4233 GCA_041746335.1 Lysobacterales bacterium
GATGATTCCGGCAGACGTTTTGATGGTGACGGCAATCTGCGCGACTGGTGGACCGAAGAAGACAACGCCCTGTTCATTGAGCGCAAAGACAAACTGGCCGCGCAGTTCAACGGCTACGAAGTAATCGACGGTATGACCATCAATGGCGAATTTACTTCGGGTGAAAACATCGGTGATCTGGGTGGGCTCAGCATTGCCTACAAGGCTTATCAGCTGGCGTTAAATGGCCAGGAAGCACCGGTGATCGATGGCTGGACCGGCGACCAGCGCTTCTTCCTCGGCTGGGCCCAGGCTTGGCGCGAAAAGAGCCGCCCGGAAGAAGCCAAACGCTTGCTGACGGTAGACTCCCATTCACCGGCCCGCTTCCGCGCCAATGGCACGGTGGTCAATGTGCCCGAATTCTATATGGCGTTTGAAGTGAAGGACGGCGATGATCTGTACCTGCCGCCGGAAGAGCGCGTGAGAATCTGGTAAACGGCACTCACCCACCCCGTCATGCCGGGCCTGACCCGGCATCCACTACTGTTGGTGGGTGCTATTAATTCATCTAGAATCTTGCGACCTTTTTCCCTAAGGGTGCGTCTCAAAGAGCAATGAGTGGATCTGCCTTTGACATCGTTCTGGATGAGCTGACGCTGGCGCGCGCCCGGCGAGGCGATCTGCTGGCTTGCGAATCCATCTACCGACTTTATCAAGGCCCGGCCTACACCATCGCATACCGTATTTGTCAGTGCCCCAGCCTGGCGCAGGACGTGCTGCAGGAAGCCTTTATCAATGCCTTCAAACGCCTGAAACAGTTTCGCGGTGATTCACCCTTCTGGGGCTGGTTGCGCCGTGTTGTGATCAATCAGGCCATCAGCATGCTGCGCCGACAACCGGATTTCGCCCCGATGGAGCTGGCTGAATATCATTCCTCAGTTGAAGGTGACCAGGGCCGGGTTGAGTTGAGTAACGACCTTGCCGGAGCATTCGCCCAGCTCGAAAAGCAGGATAGAACGGTGGTTTGGCTGCACGATGTGGAAGGCTACAACCATTCCGAGATTGCCGAATTGTTTGGCATGACTGAGAGCTTTTCCAAAACCCGTTTATCCCGCGCCCGTGCCCGGTTACGGGAATTGTTGGGTCACCATATGAGCCCCGGGCAAACCCCGGATGAAGATCCAGGATATGGTGTAGGAGGCAGCCTTGCTGCCGACAGAGGTGGCCCTGTCGCGAGCGAGGCTCGCTCCCACAGAAACGCTGCATCCCTCGGCCAAGGGAATGCCTTTGTAGGAGGCCGCTCACAGGCATCCTTGGATAGCTCTCGGGCATCCAGCCCTCCGCCATCTAAGTGCATACCTGCACAAATTCGCGGCGCCGGTGCGTCCCTGCACAAAGGCAGCCTTGCTGCCAACACAGGCGACGGACGATGCGCAAGCCTTAGGAGAATTTTGATATGACAATCCCTGAATCAAATTCATTGGATGTCGACGGAATGACGCAACGCGATCCATTTAACCTCGCTTCACTGCCTGAATTGCAGCCGCCAACCGATGGCTGGACTGCGATTTCAGCCCAGTTACAGCAGCAACGCCGTGGCCCTCAGCAATGGATTCCCGGCCTGGCTTTGGCCGCGACCATTACGCTGGTGATTGGTGCAGTTGCCCTTCTGCCGCAGGAAGGTTTTGGGCCCTCCAGCACTCCAGCTGAAACAGCAGTAGTGCAGCAGGAGCCCGCGAGCTCGAACGATCCCGTCGAAGGCACCTTGGAGCCGAATGACATTCGCGGCCAAGGCCGCTCCTACAGCAAAGACAGCCACAATGCAGGGGTCAGCGCTCAGGTTCCCGTCCTCGTCAGTACCAGTGCATCCCTGAACAATGGCAGCTCTGCTGCCAATGCCACAAAAACTGTAGCTGAAAACAACCCAAACCTCGGGCCTGAGAACCTGCAATCGCTGCAACGTCTGTCTGGGCGACTGGAGCAAAATCTGAATTATTTACGGACGGGTATTGGCGCCATGCCCGCCGAGATGGTGGTCTACCAGGTGGAGCTGGAGGATCTGGTGGCTCAGGTTGATGCGGCGATCAGCCAGCAACCCGAATCCAGTGAGCTGTGGCAGCAACGGGTCAATCTGCTGATGGACCTCAACGAGATTTATGGTGTCGGTTTGCGACGGGAAGAACCTTACGTTGCGTCTTTGTGAGCATGAGTAAACCAGGCGATATCCACAGGAATTTATAAATGCGCAAGATTTTCAGAAAACCCATACCTTTGCAGCTGCTGTCAGGCATAGCCCTGCTGACGTTTGGCATTGCAAACAGCCAGGCGCAATCATCAGCTTCGGTTGCAGCAGAAAACGAAGCCGAAGCAGCGGCACAAGCCCGAACAGTGGAAGTGGAGGTGCAGGCCGCCATCGAGCAGTCCCGCGAAGCTGCTGAAGAAGCCCGCGCTGCAGCCATGGCCAGCCTCGAAGCCGCCGCAGAAGCTGAAGCAGCACCGCAAGCACGCTCAGCAGAAGCCGAGGCTCAGGTAGCCATCGAGCAATCCCGCGCTGCTGCCGAAGAAGCACGTGCTGCGGCCATAGCCAGCCGGGAGGAAGCCATTGAGGTCGCCGGGGCAGCCATATTCACAGCCCAACTGGCCGAACAGGAAGCGCAAATCGCAGAAGCGCAGCGGCAGGTTGAAGAGGCCAGCCGGGTCATGGCTGAGGTGGCTGAGGCACTGGCAGCACAACGCTCTGACGAGCAAGGCAGCCTGGCTGAATCCCGCGCCGAGCTAAGCCGGGCACATCGCGCCCTGAGTGAGGCCTCCCGTGAAGTGGCGCGCGCTCACCGCGAACTGGCGCGTGGAGAAAGCGCAAAGTCACGGTTTCGCGTAATCAACCTCGGTGACCGGGCGGTGATTGGCGTATTGCTGGGTGAATCCAACGAGCGTGGTGTCGAACTGGCTGGTGTTTCCCCCGGTGGCCCGGCGGAAAAAGCGGGGCTGAAAAAGGGCGATGTATTAACCTCGATTCGCGAAGTCGACCTGACGGATCAGCCAGGCAAATCGGCCCGCGAAGCTCTGATGTCCGCCATCGCGGAAGTCAAACCAGGTGATGAGATCCGGATCGGATTTATGCGTGACGGAAACAATCAGAAGCTGATAGTTAAAGCTGAGCAACGCGAGCCCAGTTCCTGGCAGTCGATGATCCGGCTGCCTGAGGCACCGGCTGCGCCTGGTGCACCCGCTGCACCCGCCGCCCCCGGTGCACACGCTCCACCGCATTCTCCAGTGGCGCCTGGCGACACGTCTTCCTCCCGCGTAGTGATCAGACAAGGACCGGGTGCAGAATCCAGAGTGGTGGTCATAGATGAGGCGGCTCTGGCTGAGCGAATTGCCGAAATTGAAAAGCGGGTTGAGTCTTTCCATTACATGTTTACCGACGAAGATGGCATCCGTATCGAATTTGAAGAAAATTTCAACTTTGACGACGAGCAGTTTTCCAGCCTGGGCGGAGAGGCCTTGCATCAGGCCAATATGTGGTTTGGCCAACCGCAGGCCGCGGGGCTGGAATTGGCCAGCTGCAATCCTGAATTGGGCAGTTACTTCAAAACCGACCGCGGTGTGCTGGTTTTGAAGGTCGATGACGACAACAGTTACGGATTGAAAACCGGCGATGTCATCCTGTCCGTGGAGGGTGACGAGGTGAATACGCCTGCCGAACTGATCCGGGCGTTGCGTAACTTTTCACCCGGTGCCGAATTTGAGTTGCAGATTAAACGCGAGCGGCGTGACAAGACTTTGCAAGCCGTTTTACCTGATAGCCGCCTGGGTGCATTAATGGGATTCGGATTTACCCCTGAACAACATCCCTGACCTGATCATCCCTTTGCCCATCATCACGGCCCCACCCCTTTGACCATCATTGCGGCCCCACCCCTTCGGCCGTCATTGCGGCCCCACCCCTTCGGCCATCATTGCGGCCCCACCCCTTCGACCATCATTGCGGCCCCACCCCTTCGGCCGTCATTCCGGGCTTGACCCGGAATCCAATTCCTCTTGTTTTGTGGATCCCGGATCACGCGCTCCGCGCTGTCCGGGATGACGGAAAAAGATCCAGACCGCCTAGCCCTCCTCCGGAATCGACACCGTCGCCCAATTCCTTCACGGGATGACGGAAAAAAATCCAGACCGCCTAGCCCTCTCCAGAAGCGACACCGTCGCCCAATTCCTTCACGGGATGACGGAAAAAAATCCAGACCGCCTAGCCCT
>JBGTHE010000219.1:0-5670 GCA_041746335.1 Lysobacterales bacterium
ACCCGGATTGTCTCGGAAGCGCTTTCACCAACCATCCCCACACCCGTTCCACGATCCGTCGGCCTTTATATTTCTCCTCGGATTATCCACCAATCGGGCCGGAGGGCGGTCACGTGTCGGCGCAGCTTGGCGAATCGGTCTGTCCCTACTGCGGTGTGGGGTGTCGGTTGCGGCTCGAAGAGAGTCCGGGTCTGGCACTGCGCATTCGCGGCGTCGAAAACGCCCCCGCCAACCGTGGACGCATCTGTGCCAAAGGCGCTCAACTACTCCCTACTCGCGACACCAAAGATCGCCTCACCCAACCCCAAATCAAACAGCAGGGGCAATGGAGTGAAGTCAGTTGGGAACAAGCCTTGCAGAAGGCAACTGAAATATTATCGAAGCAGCATGACGCACCACTGGTTGGACTGCTCTCGCCCTCTGCAGCAACTGAAGAACATTTCCTGGCACAACGATTGATTCGCGGCTTGGGTAGCAATCGGATTGATCATCGTCTGCGGGAGCAGGATTTCTCAGATGATGCCCGGCGAGCCATGGCACCACCCTTCGAAATGAAGATTGCTGAGCTGGAAAACGCTCAGTCAGTATTATTGTTAGGCTGCAACATTCGGCATGAGGCTCCCATTCTGGGTCATCGTCTGCGTAAAGCCTGGCAGAGAGGCGCTGCTATTTCCGTCGTCAATCCGCTCCAGTGGGACTTTGTTTTCGGCCTGAGGCAGTCGGTTGTTGTCGCACCTCAATTCATGCTGGCTGAACTGGCCGGAATCGCCCAGGCCGTCGGCAAAATCAAAAATACTGAAATACCTGCCCGGTGGTCTGCGCTAGTCAATGAGAAAGAAGCGACGCCCGCACAAACCGGTCTAGCGGAACTACTAATCAATGTTGAGCGTTCAGTGTTGATGCTGGGGCAGTTCGCCATGGCGCATCACCAGGCCGCTGCGCTGCGGGAACTGGCGGCCTGGGTAGCACAATCCACCGGCAGTGCATTAAATCTCCTGCCGCATGGTTCCAATTCCCAGGGTGCCTGGTTGGCGGGAGCAGTCCCACACCGAGGGCCTGGTGGCAGCCGCATTGGTGGTGGCGATGACTATTCCGGGTTCAGGCATGAATCCGGCCAGCGGTGGCTGCTATGGGATATTGAGCCTGAATATGATTGCGATCACCCGGCAGCCGTTATGCAGGCGCTACGCTCAGCCCACGGTATCGTTGCCGCGAGCACCTTTGTCAGTGATGGCCTGCGTGAAGTCGCTGATGTTTTGTTGCCCTATGCCCCACTGGTTGAATCCGAAGGCAGCACCATTAATCTCAATGGCGACACTTACCATTTCGCGGCTGCGGGCCGTATCAGTGGTGAGGCGCGGCCAGGCTGGAAAATACTGAGGCAATTAGGTGGACAGCTGCAGCTGGATGGTTTCAGCCAGGTCAGTCTTGCCGGATTGCAGGACGAAATGAACAGCCAGATAAATTCCGTCAGCGCGCCTACCAACAATGGCGATCCGGAGTTTGTGCCCGCAATGTCGGCGTCCTCAGGTACTTTGTTCCGGATAGGAGAAGTACCCATGTTCTCGGTAGATGCGTTGTGCCGCCGCTCGGACCCCCTTCAGGCAACCGACCATGCTGACAGCCAGTTTGTAGGCCTGAATCCAAAAGATGCCCACCGCCTGGGTTTGATCCATCGTGGTCGTGCCCGGGTTCGACAGGGTGAACACTTTATTGAAACCGAAGTAAGGGTCAGTGATAAAGTGCCGGCCGGTGCGGCCTGGTTACGCAGTGCAACCTGCCAGACTCGTGAATTGGGCCATGCGGTTGGGCCGGTCAGCGTGGAGGTCGCCTGATGTCTTTTCTCGACCAGGCGCTGTACATGGTCTTCCTGTTGTTGAAGATACTGGCCATTGTAGTACCGCTGATTCTGGCCGTAGCCTACTACACCTATTTTGAACGCAAGGTGATTGGTTACATGCAGGTTCGCATAGGGCCAAACCGCATTGGTCCCTGGGGTTTGTTCCAGCCGTTTGCCGACGTTTTCAAGTTGTTGTTGAAGGAAATTGTTCTGCCAGCCAACGCTAACAAATTTCTGTTTGTTTTGGCTCCCGTGCTCTCTTTGGCTCCCGCTTTTGCGGTCTGGGCTGTCGTGCCTTTTGATGATCTGATGGTACTGGCAGATATTGATGCCGGGTTGATCTACATTCTGGCCATGTCCTCCCTGGGCGTGTATGGCCTGATCATTGCCGGTTGGGCATCGAATTCCAAGTATGCGTTTCTGGGTGCCTTGCGCTCAACGGCGCAAATGGTTTCCTACGAAGTTGCCATGGGCTTCGCACTGATCGGGGTTTTGATTCTGGCAGGCAGCCTGAACCTGCGCGAAATTGTATTGGCACAGCAAGGCGGAATACTCGACTGGTTCTGGTTACCACTATTGCCCTTGTTTGCCATTTACCTGATCTCTGGCGTGGCGGAAACCAACCGCGCACCTTTCGATGTGGCCGAAGGCGAGTCGGAAATCGTCGCCGGTTTCCATGTGGAGTATTCCGGCGCAGCGTTTGCGGTGTTTTTCCTGGCTGAATACGCCAATATGATCCTGATCTCCGCCCTCACCGCCATCATGTTTGCTGGTGGCTGGCTTTCACCCTTTCAGGGTGTGCCTTACCGTGGTGATACGTTCCTGGGTCAGGGCAGTATTTTCTGGTTCTTGTCCAAGACCGTGTTTTTCATGTTCCTGTTCCTGTGGTGGCGGGCAACCTTTCCCCGCTATCGCTATGACCAGATCATGCGCCTGGGCTGGAAAGTTTTTATACCCATCACCATCGTCTGGGTGTTGGTCGCCGCGGTGTTTACCGTGTTTGGCCTGGTGACCAGAGGAGCCTGAGCATGAATGCCGTATCCCGTTACCTGAAAAGTTTGATGTTGCTTGAATTGTTTACAGGCCTGGGCTTGACCATCAAGTATTTCTTCAAACCCAAGTTCACCATCAACTATCCGGAAGAAAAAACACCCAAGTCCAATCGGTTTCGTGGATTGCATGCCTTGCGGCGCTACCCGAACGGTGAAGAACGATGTATCGCCTGTAAATTATGCGAAGCCGTTTGTCCGGCCCTGGCCATAACGATCGAATCCACACAACGGGATGATGGCACGCGGCGCACCACCCGCTACGACATCGACCTGTTCAAATGTATTTATTGCGGCTTTTGCGAAGAATCCTGTCCGGTCGATTCCATCGTTGAGACTGACATATTGGAGTATCACTTCGAAAATCGTGGCGAAAATATCATGACCAAGGAGCAGCTACTGGCCATTGGCGATCGCTTTGAAACCAGTATTGCTGCGAATCTGCGGCAAGACGCAGCCTACCGTTAGGCGGACAGGAATATGCCGATTACTGAAATTGTCTTTTATTTCTTTTCGCTGATATTGACCGGAGCAGCGGTGATGGTGATCACGGTGCGCAATCCGGTCTATGCCGCTTTGTTCCTGGTTCTGGCATTCGTCAGTTCAGCGGCGATCTGGATGTTGCTTGAGGCCGAATTCCTCGCCATCGCGCTGGTGCTGGTTTATGTGGGCGCTGTGATGGTGCTGTTCCTGTTCGTGGTCATGATGCTGGATATCAACATGACTCCCTTGCGGGAAGGCTTTATCCGTTATCTGCCGGTTGGTTTGTTGATCGCAGTTCTGATGGCGGTGGAATTCGTCGCGGTGATCTGGGTCAGCGGTCGTTTCGACGCCTTGTCCTTCCCGGTGCCCAGCCCGAATCCTGAAGGCTTCAGTAATACCAAAGCGGTGGGTGAGCTGCTTTATACCCAATACTTGCTGCCCTTCGAAGTGGCGGGTCTGATCCTGCTGGTGGCCATTATCGCGGCTATTGCGCTGACCCTACGACACCGCACCGGGGCCAAGACGCAGAACCCGGCTCGGCAGGTCATGGTGCAGCGCGATGAACGTATCAGGTTGGCCAAAATGAAATCCGAACCGCGCCAGGACCAGCGAGGATAAGCGGATGCTGACTTTGGTACATTTCCTCACCCTGGGCGCCATCCTGTTCGTGCTGAGCATGGCTGGGATTTTCCTGAACCGGAAGAACGTCATTCTGCTTCTTATGTGTATCGAGTTGATGTTGCTGTCTGTGAATATGAATTTCGTGGCATTTTCGCGCTATGTGGGCAACCTCGACGGGCAGGTGTTTGTGTTCTTTATCCTGACAGTAGCGGCTGCGGAAGCGGCCATAGGCCTCGCGATTCTGGTGGTGCTGTTCCGTAACCGCGGCACCATCAACGTTGCTGATCTTGACGAATTGAAGGGCTGACATGGGGCTGGAAACCACACTGCTGTTAATCCCCTTGCTGCCATTGATAGCGGCTGCAGTCGCCGGCTTGTTGCGCAATCAGGTGGGTCGTTCGGGCGCACACTGGGTCACCATACTGGGCGTGGGTGCAGCCTTTTTCCTGTCGGCCTGGGTGCTTTACCAGCAGATTTACATGGGCCTGGAAACCGTCAATTACAGCGTTTACACGTGGATGGTTTCAGACGGTATTCAATTTGAAGTGGGGTTCCTGGTGGATCACCTCACCAGCCTGATGATGTGCGTGGTCACCTTTGTTTCGCTGATGGTGCACATCTACACCATTGGCTATATGGCCGAAGATCCCGGCTATCAGCGGTTCTTCAGTTACATCGCTTTATTTACTTTTTCCATGCTGATGTTGGTGATGGCTAACAATTTCATGCAGCTGTTTTTTGGCTGGGAAGCGGTTGGGCTGGTGTCCTACCTGTTGATCGGATTCTGGTTCAAACGTGAATCCGCGATTTTTGCCAATCTCAAAGCTTTTCTGGTCAACCGGGTCGGTGATTTTGGCTTTTTGTTGGGTATTGCAGCGGTGTTGTATGCCACCGGATCCCTGGATTATGCGGAAGTATTTGCCCAGGCGCCGGACATAGTGGGTCGTACCATCAGCATCATCCCGTGGATGGATTGGCAGCTGATCACTGTCATCTGTGTTTGCCTGTTTATTGGCGCCATGGGCAAGTCTGCGCAAGCACCACTACATGTCTGGTTGCCGGATTCCATGGAAGGCCCGACACCAATCTCTGCGCTGATCCATGCAGCGACGATGGTTACCGCGGGCATTTTCATGGTGGCACGGATGTCACCGCTGTTTGAGCACAGCGATGCGGCGCTGAGCTTTGTGATGTTGATCGGTGTGTTCACAGCTTTGGCCATGGGCTTGATCGGCATCGTGCAGAACGATATCAAGAGGGTAATTGCGTATTCGACCTTGTCGCAGCTTGGGTATATGACGGTGGCTTTGGGTGTGTCCGCCTACTCAGCCGCCATTTTCCATCTGATGACGCACGCGTTCTTCAAGGCGCTGCTGTTCCTCGGCGCCGGTTCAGTAATCATTGCGCTGCATCACCAGCAGGATATGCGTTACATGGGTGGTCTGCGCAAGCAAATGCCGATTACCTGGTTGACAGCCTGGATAGGCACCCTGGCGTTGATTGGATTTCCCTTTTTCTCCGGGTTTTACTCCAAGGACGCCATCATTGAAGCGGTAGCTCTGTCGGAGCGCTTCGGAAGTCCAGTTGCTTATTGGGGTGTGATTCTGGGCGTGCTGGTGACGTCTTTCTACAGCTTCCGTTTGTTGTACCTGGTGTTCCACAGGCAACCACGGTATG
>JBGTHE010000220.1:0-3502 GCA_041746335.1 Lysobacterales bacterium
TTTCGGGTAAGCGAAAACGACGGTTGGGCTCCAGGAATACACCCACTTCGTCGCCTGCCTGCAGTTGATAATTCAGGAATTGACTGGCCACACCTCTGCGTTCTTTACCTATGGCGTCACTGAACAGAGTGGCTACCGTCAGATGTACTTCTTCATCGACTTCTGCCTGGCTGGAAGCGATGGAGTAAGAACGGGGAGCCAGTGGACGTAGCACTGCAGCCAGTGTTTCGAGGCTGACGGCTGCATCGCCCTGTGGTGGAAACTCTTCGATCAGGTCGACAAACTGACGCTGTTCGATGAAATCGCGACGCTCGGCTCCCTCCAGTGCGGCAAACCGTTGCGCCAATTCGCTCTGCCCCGCTGCTGCAGCATAGGCAGTTACCGTATCCGCACTGAGGCGGGTGATTTCACGATGCCGGACCAACAACTCATGGGCGCTATGGCTGTGTCCCTCCAGTTCGATTTCGGCATCAGCGGCAATCTTCAGCGCATCCAGTATCTGCGCCACGGTTTCATGATCATTGTTCGCCCAGACCCCAAGCGCATCGCCCGGTTGGTATTCAATACCGGAATCCGCCAGGGACAACTCCAGGTGATAAACATCTTTGTCGGATTCCGAAGCTGTGATTTTCTGTACACGCTCCAGGGTGGCCTTGAAGGGATTGATGCGGCTCCACTTTTCACTGCTGGGCACCACACTGAGGTGTTGGATGCTGTTACGCTTGCTTACGCCATCGATGGCTGGCTGCTGCTCACGGGCATATTCCAGAACCTGACCCGACCACAGCTCAGCATTGCTGCTGTAATCCAGGTCACACTCAACGCGGGCAGAATAAGGCTTGGCGCCGGTGGCCAGCAATAACTGTTCCAGTTGCCGCCCGGCTTCGCAGAATTTTTCGTAGCTGCGATCACCCAAGGCCAGAACGGTAAAATTCAGGGATTCCAGTTTGGGTGCACGGCCACTTTTCAAATAGTCGAACCAGTCCAGAGCATCGTCAGGCGGATCGCCTTCACCATGAGTACTGATCACCAACGCCACGTGCTGCAACTTTTTCAGTTGGGCGGGTTTTATTTTGCTGATGTTTTGCAGTTCTACCGACCAGCCAGCCTGCTGTAACTGGCCAGCCAGTTCGCCCGCGATAAGTTCGCCGGTGCCTGTCTGCGAGGCATACAACACATGAAATTTTTGCTGGGGAATTTGCTCAGTGGTAGCTGAGGGTAATGGCAGATTGAGTTCCGAACCGGTGGCGAGGCGGCCCGCTATGTAACCACTGAGCCAGGCTGACTGGGCGGCATCCAGACTGACGAGACTGGATTGCAACAACTCGAGTTGTTGCTTGCTGAAGGGCGAATTGTCGGTGCGTAAAGCCTGGAACATGCCAAATGCCTCTGACGGAATTTTCAGGAAGCATATGGCCGGGAAGGGTGGGCGTGAACGAAGTGTTTTCTATCGGGTTATAACCAGAAAGCATATAGCGCCTTAAAACCCGAAAAAAAGTAATAAGCGCCTAGACGCATTAGCGCTTCATTAATTGCCCCAGTTCAACCCCCCGCGCGAGGGCCGGGGCATTAGCATTCAAACCTGCAGCACGACGAATGAGAGCTTCTTTACCATGCCAGCTGCGTGTCACCAATCCGATTCCGAGCCGGCGCAGCGCTGATAAGGGTTGAAGGGAAAACAGACTTCGAATGCCATGAATGCCGCGCGCCATCAGCTCAGTTTCGGAGCGGCGGTAACGTGAGTAAGCCTGCAAACTGCGCTCATCATTCAATTCCCTTACCTGCCGGCGGTTTTCCAGCAGGGTTTCCACCAGTGCGGCAGCATCCTGCAGGCCCAGGTTGGCCCCCTGCCCCGCCAAAGGATGAACCACATGAGCCGCGTCACCTACCAAAACTGAGCTCTGAGCCGCATAACGTTCGCTCAATGCCATGCTCAAGGAAAAACTTGCTCGCGGACCAATGGATCGCAACTGACCAAACAAGCTGCCCGCCGCATCGCTGCTTGCCATGGCAGCCTGAAGGCGAGAAATAAACGCCACATCGTCCAGCGCCAGCAATTCTTTAGCCTCTGCGTCCGGGCGCGACCAGACGATGGATGAACTTCCGTCCTCCAGCGGCAGAAAGGCCAAGGGTCCGCCGGGCATGAATCGTTGCCAGGCCAGCCCTGTGTTGGCGTTGGCACCTTTTACCACGCAGACTATGCCTTGCTGCCCATAGGTCCAGAATTGCTGATCGATTCCCATGGCTTTGCGCACCCTGGAGGCTGCACCATCCGCCCCGACCAGCAAAGGCGCGGTGAGTTTGCGACCATCCTGCAATGTGACATGAGCGGAATCCGGCCCAAAGCGTAGCTCTTGCAGGCCGGCGGGGCAGATCAGTTCCACACTCGCCAGATCCTGCATCTGTTGCCACAACACGGACTGCACGAGGTCGTTTTCTACGATAGTGCCCAGCCGTTCCAGCCCGAACTCAGCCGCATTGAAATCCAACACTGCGCGCTCGTCGCCGTCCTCGACACGCATCCGCCGGTAAGGACAATGCCGGTGCCGGGCAATCCGCTGCCAGACACCCGCAGCATTCAGAATGTTCTGCGATCCGGGGGACAGAGCTGAAACCCGCAAACCCACGGGCACGGAAGCGTCGAAAGGAACCGGCTCCCGGCTTTCGATCAATTGCACCGCAAAGCCCGCGCGAGCCAACATGCAGGCGGTCGCAGCACCCACCATACCGGCACCTACAATGATCACATCGGCTGTATGGTTCTCAGTCATACGCCACCCAGACGCTCGCCCAGGGCCAGCTTGGGAATACGGCCGCGAAAGCCCATGGCCTTGATGGCCAGGCGTCGGCGCATGGTTGGAGAAAACTGGTGCGCCAACAATCCAGCCCGACGAACCAGCACCGCCAGCGTGCCGGGATTGGCGTACAGGCGTGCCAGCCCGTCGGTGTAAGCTATGGTTTCCGCCTGGTCATCACGCCGCCAGTCGCTGTAGCTGCGCAACAGACTTGAATCGCCATAATCGAAGCCATTCAAGGGACCGGAAGGATGTCCCGATGAATGCCTTCGGGCCTCAGCCAGAATTTCTGCCAGTACTGCCACATCGCGCAAACCCAGATTGAAGCCTTGCGCACCGATGGGGTGAATGGCATGTGCGGCGTTACCCAGCAGCAGTATGCGTGGGCGCCAATCAGTTTTGGCCCGCACCAATTTCAACGGATAGGAGGAACGTTTACCTACTTTCTGCCAGCTTCCGAGACTGCGACCAAATCGGCTTTCTGCCAAACTCAGGAAGGCAGATTCGTCCAGTGTCAGCAATTCTCCAGCCTGCTCGCTGGCCACCGTCCATACCAGACCGCAGCGGCCGTCACGATGGGGTAATACGGCGAAAGGCCCGCTTGCAGTAAAAACTTCAAAGGCCCGACCCTGGTGAAAATGTTCTGGCGTGACATTGCAGATCACGGCAGTCTGGCCATAGTCATGGCGCTCGACTGCCACATCCAT
>JBGTHE010000221.1:0-2790 GCA_041746335.1 Lysobacterales bacterium
AGTGAAGAAGGTCAATTCCATGGGCGCTTCCCGGCCCAAAACCCGACCGGCGCCAATGATGCCCGCGCAATTCACTGCCAGGTTCAGGCCGCCATTTGCATCCGCAGCTTCTGACACTGCTCGTTCGGCGGCCGCTTCAGAGCTGACATCGGTGTGGATGTAACAGGTACCGCCACCCAACTCATCCGCAACCAGCGGACCCGCCTTGTCGTTCACATCCAGCAAGGCAACTTTGCCGCCATGGGCAACAATGTGGCGGGCGACCGCCAGCCCAAGACCCGAAGCACCGCCCGTAACCAGCGCTTTGACTTCATCGAATTTCATGCAATAACTCCCTGCTTCATAAATGTGCATTCCTGAATTGAATGAATGTATTGTCCATGCGGCTGCGCTGCGCATGCAAGCTTTCAAAGCGGATGATTCTTGTTGCAGTATTTAATTGTAAATGCGCAGACTTCCGGGCTTGACTGAGATTAGCTCATGGAAATCTTCTGAGTCTTACTCAGGGCCTGCCCGGCACGGCTGCTGCTGTCCCGGCCCAGTTGGGCGGAGATCCATAGTCCAGTTGCAACCAGTTCAGGGAGGTCCACGCCGGTTTCCATGCCCAAACCTTGCAGCAGGTACACCACATCTTCGGTAGCCACATTGCCGGTCGCGCCTTTGGCGTAGGGGCAGCCACCCAAACCGGCCACCGATGAATCCACAATACGGATGTCCAGTTCCAGGCAGGCAAGAATGTTGGCCAGCGCCTGTCCATACGTATCGTGAAAATGCACGGCCAGTTGTTGCACGGGTATGGTGGTGGTCAGTTCGCGAACCATGTTGCGCGCCTGATTTGCGGTGCCCACACCGATGGTATCGCCCAAGGAAATTTCAAAGCAGCCCGCCGCCAGCAAATCTTCGGCTAACCGATGCACCGCAGAGATCGCCACGGCGCCTTCGAAGGGACAACCCAATACACAGGAGATGTAGCCTCGGACTTTGAGTTGCTGGCCGTTTGCTTGTTCAATTACAGGTTGCAACCGCTGCAGGGACTCAGCAATCGAGCAGTTGATGTTTTTCTGGCTGAAGCTTTCCGATGCGGCAGCAAATATCGCGATTTCACGCGCGCCAGCCTGTATTGCACGTTCCAGGCCTTGCAGGTTGGGTACCAGTACGGGGTACCGCGTGTTCGACTGCAGGTCCAGACCCGCCATTACTTCGGCGGCATCGGCGAGTTGCGGAATCCATTTGGGGCTGACAAAGCTGCTGGCTTCTACTACCGGCAAGCCGCAATCACTCAGGCGCTGGATAAGTTCGATCTTGATTGCTGCAGGTATGATCGTTTTTTCGTTCTGCAGGCCATCACGAGGACCCACTTCAACCAGTGTGACCTGCTCAGTCATTTGAATGGCCTGGACATTAAATAACCTGCCTGATCATTCAGTTTTGGCATCGCGTTTCTGACGCCAGCTCGGCAAACGTTTTTCGAGAAATGCGCGTAAACCTTCCTGGCCTTCTTCAGAAACCCGCAAGCGTGCAATCAATCGTGCGTTGTCCTCATCAATCTGACGCTGACGCGTGTTGTCATGACCGGCCACATTGAACACCAGACGCTTGGCCTGTTTCAAAGCCATCGGACCGCCTTGCAACAGCAAATCAATCTGCGCGTTCACAGCAGCATCCAGCTCAAAGCCGCTGGTCACCGAATGCACCAGGCCCAATTGCTGTGCCGCGTGTGCATCGAATCGTTCGCCGGTGAGAAAGAATCGTCGTGACTGGCTTTCACCCATGCGCCGGACCACAAAGGGCGAGATCACGGCAGGCACCAGGCCCAGGCGCACTTCGGTCAGAGCGAACTGGGCAGAGTCTGCAGCGATGATGATGTCACAGCAGGCCAGCAAGCCAACGCCACCGCCAAAAGCTGCACCGTTGACTCGCGCAAGGGTGGGCTTGGGGAAATAATTCAAGCGTCGCAACATACGAGCAAGATGCTGCGCATCCTGCTCGTTTTCTTCGGCACCGGCAGCCGCCATACTGCTCATCCAGTGGACATCAGCACCGGCAGAAAAACTCTTGCCAGCCCCGGTAACCATCAGCATGCGAACCGCTGGATCATCGCCGGCAGCTTCCAGTGCCTTGATCATTTCCTGAATCAACTGCTCGCCAAAGGCATTGTGCACTTCGGGTCGATTCAACTGCAGCGTCAGTACGCCGCGGGCGTCCAGGGTTTTTTGTAAGTGTTGGCTCATATAATGAGTGAATTTCCTAGGGCCTGTTTACATTTTGCGCAATTGCCGCGGCGGAGGACATTTTTTTGCCAGGCAAGGCGCAGCGAGCGTGGTGTAGCACCGCTACATGAGCGAGCGGCAACACCGCTTGGCGGAAAAATGACCCCGCCCCGAAGGGTTGCGCCCAAAAACCGCCGTGGCGGCGTTGCTCGTCGTTCATTTAGTGACACTAAACTTCACTCCTCGCGCCTTGCCACGGCGGCTTTTGGTCAGCAACGCGGTACTCGCGCAAATGTAAACAGGCCCTAGATCACATGCGGAACAAGCCGAAGTTCCCGCTTTCGGGTGGTGCATTCTGCGAAACCGACAGGGCTTGTGCCAACACCTGGCGGGTATCGGCTGGATCAATAATACCGTCGTCCCAGAGTCGCGCCGTGGCGTAGTAGGGATGGCCCTGGCGTTCGTATTGTTCGCGCACGGGATCTTTGAATTGCTGCTCGTCTTTCTGTGACCAGCTCTGCCCGGAAGCTTCAATGCCTTCACGTTTGACAGTGGCCAACACGGAAGCAGCCTGCTCACC
>JBGTHE010000222.1:0-2091 GCA_041746335.1 Lysobacterales bacterium
AGCCTATGAACACCGGGCGGCGTCCGTACCGACCCAACAGTTTTCCGGTGGGCAGAGTTGAGCAGGCAACACCAACGATCACCAGTGCGATGGGTAAGGTGGCCAGATTGACGGTTGGAGCGAATTCCGTTCCGATGATGCCCGCTATCAGCACCATCATGGAGGTGCCAGACATCATCAGGGCGAAAGCGACGGTCAGTCGCCAAACCGTTCCGGGAATGTTTCGCATGTTTACCTGATCAGGAGAACAATACTCAGCTTGGCATGGCTGCAAGCCGTCTTCAATTGCTAAGGCAAGTCTTTGTTGGGCATGCTCTGTAATTTCCGGACGACTTAACCAAACCTTTTTCAAACCAAGCTCTGGCCACAGCATTCCAGTTTGCTACGCGCATAACTGCCCGTGATGAAAATCCAGCGCACGGCTGTTCAGTGATGCAGTAATGGCAATCTTAGATCAGCGGAATTCCGCTGCCCTACACCCTCAATTCAGCATTTTTCGGGTATGACAGGCTGGCCAGTCTTACGACCTCAGGACTTGGCCACCCACGCATTGCACCATCCTTTGCCAGCAACCAGACGATTCTGGAAAATGCTGCAGGGTGCGGAATCCGAACCCACTTCACCCGCATAAAGTGCACAGTTATCGCAGAACTGCTGCGCACCCGCATCGCCAGCCCGCTTGGGGAATCGCGCGGTATCCACCTTGGTCGCATCCTCCACGTAACCCATGGCCTGGGCCAAAGGCTCGCTTTCAGCCACCTTGTCCTGCGCCAGCAAATGAATGGGGATTGCGGTCAGTGCCAACGCCCCACCGCCGACCTTCGCGCTCATTTTAAGGAACTGACGACGACCCAATTTTTTGATTTCGTTCACGTTTCTCTCCAAATGTGTTTTGCGTGCTCTGATCATTCACGGAAGAATGAATCAGAGCTTCCTTAGTTACGCCTTGTGGCCCAGCTATTGTGCCTGTCGGGAAACTGATCAAGCAACCGTATCAGTAGGGCCAGTGAAAATGGCTTTTCCAGATAACCAGCAGCGCCTTGCTGCACCAGATCGACTGCCAGTTGTAGTTTAGCTTGCTGTCGATCGTTGCTTGAAGCGCTCATGGGAAATGGCCTGCGCCGCTCTTTTCGGCTGATTGCTGTGGTGAGTATCGGCACCAGATGCCCAGTCGTCGATAGGCATCAGGGGAGTTGTTGCTGGCACTGATCCAGGCCCACCACTGATGTTTTTCAGTTTTAACCCGGATGACTGTGTACCAGGGGCTGCGCCAGGTATTGCGGTGCCAACGGCCCTGCAATTCACCGCAGCTCAAGCTGCCGCTGGCGTGCAATCGCAAATATTGGGATTTCAGTGAAAGAGACTTGGGTCTTGGAAGTGACAGTATTAATAACGCAATGCAGACCAGTTGCAACGTGAAGGGCATGGCTTGAGCATGGACAAGACTGTTCAGCAGAGCGGCCATCCAAATCAACCACAAACCTGCATAGAGGCGCCTGTCGCCACCCGCCTGCACTTCAATCTGGCTGGGCAGAGCCATGGCTGATCTGTTTCAGCAGGGCGTGGTATTCACTGCTGGCCGTTGCAGGATTTTGGACAAGGCCCCACAAGCGATCGTCTTCCATGCCCAATAAGGGTTCCAGTTGCGGCCACGCACCTTGCTCCAATGCCACCGACTGGTTGTTGATAAATCGTTCGAGAAGCACGTCCAGTTCTTTCATGCCCCGGCGGCACAGCCATTTCAGTTTGCGTAGTCGTAAGCCCGTAGATCTTTTCATCAGGGCTGGTTCATACGCACATCAGGCGCCTGCGCGCGCGATCAGCATTTTCTTGATTTCGGCAATGGCTTTGGCCGGATTCAGGCCCTTGGGACAGGTTTGTGCGCAGTTCATGATGGTGTGGCAGCGGTACAAACGGAAGGGGTCGTCCAGCTCATCCAGTCGTTCGCCTGCAGCTTCATCACGTGAATCGGCCAGCCAGCGGTAGGCCTGCAACAATACGGCCGGGCCGAGATAACGATCGCCATTCCACCAGTAGCTTGGGCAGGAAGTGGAACAGCAAGCACAGAGTATGCATTCATAAAGGCCATCG
>JBGTHE010000223.1:0-5949 GCA_041746335.1 Lysobacterales bacterium
ACCCGGGCGCCATGCACTATCTTGTCCATGCCAACGACGTGCCGGGCCGCGAACGGGAATCTCTGGAGATCACCCGTAAATACGACGCGGCCGCTCCGCGCAATCCACACGCGCTTCATATGCCGACCCATATCTACACGCGCCTCGGCGATTGGGACGATGTGATCCGGGGTAACCTGCGGGCCGCAGAAGCAGCCCTGGAGTATCCTGCTGGTGATCACGGCGAGTTCATCTGGGACGAGTTTCCCCATGCGATTGAGTACCTCGTCTATGCCTATCTCCAGAAAGGCGCGGACGATGAAGCCGCCGTGCAATTGAAGCGGCTGCACACAACCGCCCGGTTGGAGCCTACATTCAAGACTGCTTTTCACCTGGCGTCGACACCAGCCCGCTACGCTTTGGAGCGGCGAGCCTGGAACGAGGCTGCGCTGCTTCCTCCTCGCGAGCCCGCGACCCTCGACTGGGACCGCTTCGCCTGGCCGGAAGCGATCACACAGTTCGCGCGCGGACTAGGTGCGGCGCACCTGGGCAAGGTCGACGAGGCGGAGGTTGCTGCCCAGCGTCTCGAGACGCTCGAAGCTGCGACCCGCCAGGCGGGGGAGGAACTGTTTACGCGGAACATCCAGGTGCTTCGCCTGGAACTGAATGCGTGGGTGGCTCACGTGAAGGGGCATAGCGAATCCGCCGTGGCCCTGATGCGGAAGGCCGCCGAGCTCGAGGCTTCAACACCGAAGCACGCCGTGACGCCGGGCCCCACGCTCCCCGCCCACGAACAATTAGGAGATCTCCTCATGGAGCAGAACCAGCCCGGAGAAGCGCTCGCGGCATACCAGCAATCGATGTCATTTTATCCAGGGCGATTCAACAGCCTGCTGGGTGCGGCACGTGCGGCGCGTGCGCTCGGTGACGAATCCCTGGCGGGTACCTTCTATCGGCAGTTTCTCGAAATTGCCAAAGATGGTTCGCGAACCCTGCTCGTCGAGCCGGAATTTCAGCGATAAATTCGCAAGGCGGCCGATATGCTCGGCTTTATCCCAGGATGCCGATTTGGCACAGGTGGCCAAGAAAGTTGGAGTTGAGGAAAAACCAGGCGGATGGTTGACGAAGCGAAATGAGGGCTCGCCTCAGTGCCACAATGATCAAGGTGCAGCTGTGCAGGTGAAATCATCGGCACCTAACGGTCGGCAGAAATCTGCAACCACTGTGGGAAGCCCGTTTTGATCGGATGTGGTGGTTACACGATAAAATACTGATGAAGAAGAGCAAGGTAAATGTATGAACAACGAAACTGATACCAAAAGCCCAAATGACTTGGAGATTACCCGCGTTCTGAAAGCACCACGCCGGTTGTTATGGCGGGCATGGTCCGATCCCAAACTTCTGGCTGAATGGTGGTGCCCCAAACCCTGGACGACGGAAGTGAAGGCTTTTGAGTTCAGGCCCGGTGGCGCATTTCACACCTACATGACCGGCCCCGATGGGGGCGAAAGCGACAATCCCGGTTGTTTCCTTGAAATCGTGCCGGAACAGCGAATTGTCTGCACCTCCATGCTGACCGGTAATTGGCGACCCACCACTCCCTGGATTGGAATCACATCGATCTTTTCGATGGAAGATGCCGATGGGGGTACGCGCTACACTGCCCGCTGCATGCATCGGACTGCCGATGAAAGCCGCAAACACGAAGAAATGGGGTTTCATGAAGGCTGGGGAATCATGATCAACCAGTTGGACGAGTTTGCGCTGGGACTGGCCCGTTAATCCTTGCAGCCTGTCCGGTCGGGAAGAGGGTGGGACTTCGCCTCAGGGCGATTCAAAGCCATCTGCAAACAATACATCCTCTGCGGGCATGTTCCAGTAAATCGTCAGAGTACCGGGGACTAAAACCCGCGCGTTATCGGCCGTCGCTTCTTCTGCTACGGCGAGACGCCAGCCGAAATTGGTGGCCCCACTGTCGACCCAGGTCTGGACATCGTTCATCAGGCCCTCGTCGCCGTTGCTGGTGTCGATAACCACACTGACTGCGTTTGCGGCTGACAGGGCGGCAGTGGCGCTATCAGCCAGTGCGACACTTGGCTGCGATGACCAGTCAACTCCAGCCACATCTTGACCGCCGCCGCATGGGCCTCCGACACCTCCGCTGCCGGTGCCCTCCACCCAGGTTGTGGTCACCCGCCGCACCTGCAGGGTGGCAGCAAGAGCTCCACCGCCTTCGCTGTGGACCTGATCCTGGGAAATTGTCCAAACCACGCGATAGACGCTGGATCCGGCCGGGATTGCGGGTAGCGTATAGCGCACAAAGGCACGGCGCGTATCTGTGGTGGCTATGTTTCCGATGCACACCTGGGAATCCCCGCCGCCGTTGTTACCAGCCTGCTCCTCGTATATCGTCGCCTCGGCGGCCACCACCGCGGTGCCTTCGTGGGCGTGCAGGCCGGCAGGGCCAAAAAGAAAAAGCACAAGCACAAATAAACGCAACAGTCTGAACGACTTTCCCTGTTTCATGCCGGCATCTCCTCTAAGTTGACCAGATTGTGGTGCGTTCCGTCGCTTGGACTGTCCCGCAGGTAAACGTATTATGTGGTGCGGGTGGTCATCGGTTTCGGTCAGCGATAACGCAATTCGCAGCCCTCTTCCACAGAGAGTACCAAGATGAATATTTGGCATATGTGCGCTATCACACTTTCAGTTTTTTGCGCTCTTCTATTCGAAAGAAAAAACGCGCTTTGAATTGCTAGAGGATCACTGGGATATCATCGTCAAGGATATGGCGCAGTAACCTTTACATGAGCGGCGCGTCTGTTTTCTTTGAAAAGGGTGACGAACCCACTGCAGAAATGGAAGAAATTAGTGGAGTCGAAGTTGCCTGAGCAAACTGATTTGAACAAGTTGCAAAAAGCTGGAGGCGTGGCAGCCTTGTTGGAGGGGGCCATATACCTTTCTGCGTTCATCTTTTATGGAATTTTCTGGAAATATCCAACCAGCGCTGATGCCGCTGAGAAACTGGCCTATCTTACCGATAATAAATGGCCGCTCTATTGCGCCACCTTGTTTGTTTATGTGTTTTTTGGTCTGATTCTGGCCGTTCTGGTTCTGGCCCTGCATGAAAAAATGAAAGAAGCAGCGCCAACGCTCACCCGGTTGGCAACTCTGTTCGGCTTCTTATGGGTTGGTCTGGTTATCGCTTCAGGCATGATTTCGAACGTGGGTTTATTGGCGATTACAGGAGCCTCAGTTGAGGATCCTGCGCAGGTTCTGGCCGCGTGGACGTCAACGAACTATGTTGTAGAAGGCCTGGGTGGGGGAAATGAAATTGTCGGTGGTCTTTGGGTATTGCTTTTGAGTGTTGCAGCATTAAAGGCAGGCGCTTTTCCGAACGCGCTAGGCTATCTCGGAATGTGGGTTGGCGCTGCAGGTATCGCGACCATTGTGCCCGCAGATATCTTCACCGAAATATTCGGCTTAAGCCAGATTGTCTGGTTTGTCTGGATGGGTACCTTGTTGCTGCGAAAAACCTGACGTTGGTTGATTCAGGACTTTGTCGAGCTCCCGGCGGTAACGGGTTCCCGCTGCAGTAGTTCTCCGATGGCGTATGTGGTTGTGTGAGCCCAGTCTGTTTTCTAACTCGTGTGCTGTGACCATCTGCGCTGAAGCAGGTTGTGAGGCGAGTAAGTAGCTCAGACTCAAGGGCGAGTGAACCGGAGTCCGGTCAGGCCGAGAGCGAGCAGAAGCACGACCAGAGCGATGGCACCGAATCGGTTCAGTGTTGGAATGCCCTCGAAGAAAACGGTATTCACGATAGTGCACTCCGCTCCCTGACCGAGGCCAATCACGATATCCTGGCAGTCCGAATTGTCCGGCTCGACGGCGTTGTCGTACACAGTTTCTGTCGCTTGACATACGTTTCCGGAGTAAACCGGATACACGGTGAAGTCGAATGATTGGTCACCCTCTCCCTGGACATGCGCCCGATAGCTCCCGCCGCCGATCGGATCGCCCCCCTCGATCAAAGTATCGCACTCAAGGAAAAGCTCGTAACTCGTATCGATGGCACCGCTGTTGCCGTTGTCGGGATACTGCCAGGACTTGTTCACCGTTACTGTAACGGGGGCTGGCGTATTGGTGATCTGACAGCTCACTTCGGCTCCGCTCTGGAGATTGGTGAAGTCGCAAGCGATGGCATTGATACTCGTACCGTCGTCATACTCCGGCACATAGCCAAACGCATCCTCTTCGGTGACGGAGCAGTCCAGTTCACCGGAATCGAATTCGGTTACGACGAATACGACCCCCTGGGCCTCGGTGATCACCTTGCTCTGGTCCAGCAGCAGCCCCGTGTTGCAATCGAGCATCACTTTTACGCTACTCGGGTTGTCATCAACAAAATCCTTGGTAACGCTAAACTGTGCCGGTCGGTCCACCAGTATCTCCTGGACTGAGTTGCAGCCTTCACCATTGTCCAGAATGGTCACGTCGCCGGCCACATCGGGGACGTTCGCGGAACCAGGGCCTGGGCCAGGAGCACCGTCATCCACGTCGTTGAGCAACGCCGTCAGCCCAAAACACTGGCCCAGCAGCGGATTGGACTGAATGACGACATCTTCTCCGACGCTGATCAAGTTCCGCAGCTCGTTCAGGTCTGCGAGTAGCGCATTGCCCTCAACGATTAAATCCAGACCCACGCTGGTCAACGCTGACAGGCCGTCGATGTCAGACAGTCCGTCGTTATTTGCAATGATCAGCGAGCCACCAATGCCGGTCAGAGCCGAGAAGCCGTCCAGACTTAACAGGACGGGGTTGTCCTCGACCCGTACGTCCCCTCCTATGGTAGAGATGCCTGCCAGCCCGCCGATATCCGCGAGCAGTGAATTGTTCTGCAGAAAGAAATACTGCGGGACGCTGGTCAGGCCCGCGAGGCCATCAAGATTAGTCAACACGGGATTGTCCTCGATCGAGACGAATCCGCCGACTGCCGTCAGTGCGGCGAGGCCATCGATATCGGGCAGCAAGGTATTACCGCTAACGGAAAGGAAACCACCAACGCTGGTGAGCGCTGACAAGCCGTCGATATTGGTGAGGCCGGTGTTGTTTTCTATCCGCAATTCAGCATCGACATTGGTCAGCGATGACAGGCCATCCAGATCCGTCAGCACTGCGTTACTCAGGATGGACACGGATCCTGCCGTGGCCAGGGCCGACAAGCCGTCGATGTTGGTGAGCGCGGGGTTGTTGGCGATTTCCATGTACAGCCCAACGCTCGCCAGCGAAGACAGGCCATCCAGGTCGCCGAGGATGGCGTTTTGGCTGATGATCAGGAATCCGCCGACCGTCTCCAATGCGGACAGATCGTCGATGTTGGTCATTAGGGGGTTGAGGCTGACGCTGAGGCCCTGGCCGACACTGGCCAGAGCCGACAAACCGTCGAGATTCGGCAGAACGGCGTTACTGTTGAAAGAAACGTAGCCGCCCACGCTCGTCAAGGCTGCAAGGCCGCTCACATCAGTGAGAGCCGAATTCCCGGCGATAGCCAGGTCCCCGCCGATATTGGTCAGCGCCGACAGTCCGTCCAGGTTTGCGACGCTGGCGTTGCTGAGAACGTGCAGCAGACCGGTGACGGTGTCGCAAGGCCCGTAGGTGGCCTGGAAAGAATTGACCTCGGCCTGTGTATCAAGGGTGATATCCGCCGAACTACAGTCGACTGCGAGCAGCGGCGCTGGAAAGAAAACGCCGAGCAGGAAAACGGCCACGGGGAGGGTAGGGAAAACGCGGCTGAACAGGCTTTTCATCGGATACTCCGCAAAGGTGCTACCTGGAGCACATTAAGGCACACTCATCGACTATTCCAGTGGCTTGTGACCGGCGCCAACCCCAGCATGGGGTCAACCGCCCCTCGAGGGGCGGTTTTTTCTCCGGGTCAACAAGCACCTCAAAGGACGAAAGGCTCCCCGC
>JBGTHE010000224.1:0-9338 GCA_041746335.1 Lysobacterales bacterium
GCTGCTGAAGGTGAGGGGCAGAACGCCGAAGTTAAACAGGTTCTGCCAGTGGATGCGGGCGTAGTCCTTGGCGATGACCACCCGCAGTCCCAAATACCGCGGGGCGATGGCGGCGTGCTCCCGCGAAGAACCTTGGCCGTAGTTACTGCCGCCGATGATGGCGTGGTCGCCGGTGTCTTTGGCCCGTTGCACGTACTCTTTGTCCACCACGTCGTAGACGAACTCGGCGATCTCGGGAATGTTGCTGCGAAAAGGCAGTACCTCGGCACCGGCGCGCATGATCTCGTCTGTGGTGATGTCGTCGCCTACCTTGAGGATCACGGGCACTTCAAGGTTTTTCGGCAGACCTTTGAAGTCGGGCAGGCGCTTGATGTTTGGTCCCTTGATCAATTTCACCTTCCTGGCCTTTTGCTTGCTGGGCGGCGCCAGCAGCGCTTCCTTGTTGATGACGGGATCCTCGGGTTCGCGGACCTTGGGATACTTCATCTTGAGCTTGCGCGGATCGGTGATCTTGCCGTTGAGGGCACTGGCAGCCGCGGTCTCCGGTGAGCACAGGAACACCTTGTCGTCCTTGGTGCCGGAACGGTCGGGGAAATTGCGCGGCACCGTGCGCAGGGAATTCTGACCCGATGCCGGCGCCTGTCCCATGCCGATGCAGCCGTTACAGCCGGCTTGGTGCAGGCGGGCCCCGGCGTGGATCAGCTTGGCGAGCAAACCCTCCCGGCTCAACGTTTCCAGGATCGCCCGGGAGCTTGGATTGATGTCGAAGGAGACGCTGGGTTCGACCATCCTGTTTTCGACCATCCGCGCCGCTATCGCGAAATCCCGGTAGCCCGGATTCGCAGAAGAGCCGATATAGGCCTGGTAGATAGGCTCGCCAGCGATCTCGCTTACCGGCACCACATTGCCCGGCGAGGAGGGCTTTGCGATCAGCGGCACCAGCTTGGACAGGTCGATCTCGTCCTCCACATCATAACTGCAGCCGCGGTCTGCCCGAAGCTCGCTGTAGTCGTCACCGCGTCCTTGTCTCACCAGAAACCGTTTGATCTCAGCGTCCGCGGGGAACACGGTGGTGGTAGCGCCCAGTTCTGCGCCCATGTTGGCGATTACGTGCCGGTCCATGGCGGAGAGGTTCTTCAGGCCGGGGCCGTAGTATTCGATGATGCGCCCGATGCCGCCGGACACGTTATGTCGGCGCAGCATCTCAAGAATCACGTCCTTGGCGGAGACCCAATCCGGCAACTTGCCGGTGAGCTTGATGCCCCAGATCTGGGGCATCTTGGTGTAGAAGGGCTGGCCGGCCATGGCCATGGCTACATCAATACCGCCGGCACCGATTGCCAGCATGCCCATGGAACCGGCCGCCGGGGTGTGGCTATCGGAGCCGAGCATGCTCTTGCCTGGCTTACCGAAGCGCTCCATATGCACGGCGTGGCTGATGCCGTTGCCGGGGCGCGAGTACCAGACGCCGAAGCGTTCGCAAGCGCTCTTCAAGAATAAATGGTCGTCGGGATTCTTATGGTCTTCCTGGATCAGGTTGTGATCCACATACTGGGCGGAGAGCTCGGTCTGCACCCGATCCAGCTTCATCGCCTCCAGTTCCAGCATCACCATGGTACCGGTGGCGTCCTGGGTCAGGGTTTGGTCTATTTTCAGGGCGATCTCTTCACCCGCCTGCATCTCGCCGTCGACGAGGTGCGATTCGATCAGTTTCTGGGCCACGTTCTGAGTCATAATTTCTATCCTATTCGGTAATAGGACTATAACTGAATCTGGTGTATGAGCGGCGCTTGAAAAAAGGCGCCAGACCTGGCGGCCGCCAGCTTCGATTGTCATATCGCTGGCCAAATCGATCTGTGCGACAGCGTACACAGCACGCGGATAATAGACCGGATGTTCAGCTTCCCGATACGCGCTGACCCCTAATAGTTAGTGTCTGTCCATAAACGGGCATCCCTGCCCGTTATGGATTCGCTGCGCAAAAACGTGGTTTTGCTGCGCTCACATTTTCAATAACTTAAGTTATTGAAAATGGCGACACATCCATGTGCCGCGTTAGCATGTGGCGTTTATGGAAGGGAACTAGTTAGTGTCTGTCCATAAACGGGCATCCCTGCCCGTTATGGATTCGCTGCGCAAAAACGTGGTTTTGCTGCGCTCACATTTTCAATGACTTAAGTCATTGAAAATGGCGGCACATCCCTGTGCCGCGTTAGCATGTGGCGTTTATGGACGGGCACTAGTTAATCATCCCAGCGGGTCCCTGGTGGATAGCTCAATAATGCACAAGTTTTGTGAGGTAACGTACAGACGCCTGCTGGGAACGGGTCATACTTAACACGTAGCGCGGCAACTGAGTTGCGCTTGTTATAAATTTCCGTGAGCCCAGGAGATAATGTTATGAGTACTCAAAAACAGCAAGGTCAGCAGGACCAGAAGCAACAGCAGCAAGGTCAGAAGAAGCAACAGCAGGAGCAAGGTCAGAAGCAGCAACAGCAGGACCAGAAGCAGCGACAAGGCCAAAAAGCCAAGTAAGCGGGGTCCAAAAGATCCTAGTTATAAGTAAAAAGCAAAGCCCGGCCCCTATGGCCGGGTTTTTTTATTGTGGCGCTGCAGCGGTTAATAACATTCACAACTATGAGTCAGCAGTAACGGGTGGTTAATGTACTCGACCTGGCCGCGAAGATAATGCAAGGCTCCGGCCTCTTGCATCACGGCTCCCACCAGCATGGCCACCCTTCCGTATCAATTGGCGTTGTTCCCCTCGAACATGTTCGCCGGAAGAGTCTGCCGCGGGTGCCGCCGGCCGCATGAGCGCGTGAACGATTCACCGAAAAGCGGACTGCCGTGTCCGGTTCTATTGGACCAGAACAATTGTCGGTGGCGAGGCTTCGTCAGCCGGTGTCCTTGCGGAACACAACTTCGCCCGAACGAATGGCAAGAGCACAACCTTCGGGGAGCTCTTCCCATCCGTGCTGATTAAGTGGCACTGAAGCGATCAGAACCGTTTGCGGATCCAGATCGTCGATTCTGGCGCCCTGGGTTTCCCATTCACCCTTGTCACTGGCCTTCTGACAATGGCGGATATGCAGCCCCGGAGGACGTGCAGGACCCAGGCCGTCCTCGGTTTCGTAATGGCGTCGATGCGCGTGGACGAACAGGGCGTCACTATCGCTGAAGAGGAAATTGGACGGTCCGTAATTGACCATATCCGCCGCGAATTCGGCAAAAATATCGAACCGCGCTTTCAAGGGAGCCAATTCCGTATCAGAGCCTGCCTGATCGAGTCTCGAAAGCAAGTCCATAAATGCCATTTCGGAATCGGTTTCGCCCAGCCTGCTGCGGTCCAGAACATCCCCCTCATGCTTTTCGATAAAGCCCTCCAGGCTGCCATTATGCGCAAAATGATAAGCACGACCGCCGCGCACGCGGCGAAAAGGGTGGGTATTGGACAGAGCCGGTTTGCCGGCCGTTGCAAGTCGCACATGGGCAATGACCAGAGCGGAAGCATAAGCCTTGTTGGCGACCATCTCAGCAAGATCGCTTTGGGCGGCGGCGCAGGGTTCTTTGAATAACTGCGCATCGCGCCCTTCGTAAAATGCGATCCCCCAGCCATCGCGATTGGAGTAACGCTTTCCGCCATGCTTGGCAAATTCATCGAGCGAGTAGCATAGCCGCGCCTTGGAGCGGCTCGAAATGGCAAAGAGCTCACACATCGTCCTACCCCCTGCGCGCAAGCATACGCTTGGATGCGGCGATCGATTTGCTGGGGTTAAGCCCCTTTGGACACGCATTGGTACAGTTCGCTATGGTGTGGCAGCGATAGAGCCGGAAATCATCGTCCAGCTGATCGAGCCGTTCACCCTGAGCATGATCGCGACTGTCTGCCAGCCAGCGATAGGCTTGCAGCAGGATCGCCGGACCGAGAAACTTGTCGCTATTCCACCAATAGCTGGGGCAGGCGGTAGTACAGCAGAAACACATGATGCATTCCCACTGGCCGTCCAGCTTCGCGCGGTCTTCCGGCGATTGCAGCCGTTCGCGCTCAGGCGCCGGAGTATCCGATTTGAGCCATGGCTCGATCATCGCATATTGTGCGTAGAGCTGCTCCAAATCACCCACGAGATCGCGAATAACGCGCAGATGCGGGAGAGGCCCGATTCGCGTGGTATCTTTGTTCAGGTCCTCGATCCGAGTGAGGCAAGCCAAAGTGTTCGTGCCCTCGATATTAACTGCACATGATCCACACACTCCCTCTCGGCACGACCGCCTCACGGTCAGCGTGGGATCAATATGGTCGACGATATAGAGCAATGCGTCGAGCACCATCGGTCCGCATTCGTCGAGATCGACCGTGAAAGTATCAAGCTGAGGGCACTCGTCCCGTCCCGGCGTGTAGCGATAGATTTGGAACCGCTTCATGCGCTCAGCACCCTCGGGCTCGGGCCAGGTGCGTCCTTTGGAAATACGGGAATCTTTCGGCAACAGGAATTTAGCCATGTGAACTATCCACCTTCTCGCTCATATTATCCGTTCTCCGGGTTCGATCGTCTCGACTCCTTCGATCCCTGTATCGAGGCGTACCGGGCGATAATCGATCTTCACGCCGGCTCCGGTACGGGTAGCGAGCGTGTGCTTAAGCCAATTGTCATCATCGCGCTCTTCGAAGTCGTCGCGGATATGCGCGCCGCGCGTTTCCTGCCTATCGAGTGCGCTGTAACCGAGCACGACTGCCTGCTCATAAAGATTGCGCGTTTCCAGGGCTGATACGAGGCTCATGTTCCAGGGCAGCGTAGGATCGGGCACGGCCATTTCTTCCAGACGCGGGCTGCAACATTTCAACGCCTCGATACCCTCTGTCATCGTATCCTCGTCACGGAAGACCGAGAAATGCTCCTGCATGATGTGCTGGAAATCGGCCCGGACCTCGCCAGTCATTTCACCCTGGTCCCGATGACGCTGCGCATCGAAGCAGTCCATGGCCCGATCCTGGGAATCGCGCGGAACATCAGGCAAATGTGCACCCGGTTCGATAAGTTCGGCAGCACGTAGCGCTGCCGCTCTGCCGAAAACCACGATTTCGAGCAGGCTGTTGGTTCCGAGGCGATTCGAACCATGTACGGAAACGCAGGCAGCCTCGCCGATCGCCATCAGACCGGGGACGGCTTCAACTCCGCCTTGACCGTCCGGCTTCATTACGCGGCAGCTGAGATCGGTGGGAATACCACCCATGCAGTAGTGAGCCGTCGGTACCACCGGGATTGGTTCCTTGGTGGCATCGACGCCAGCGAAAATGCGTGCCGAATCAAGTACGCCGGGTAGTTTGGACTTCAGCGTCTCGGCATCGATTTCTTCGAGATGCAATTCGATATAATCACCGTTCTCGCCACAGCCGCGCCCTTCACGAATCTCCACACCTTCGGCATGGCTGACGATATCGCGACTGGCCAGATCCTCTTCCTTGGGCGCATATTCAGGCATGAACCGATCACCCTCGCTATTGGTGAGGTACCCCCCTTCGCCGCGCGCGGCCTCGGTGACGAGCACGCCCGCACCATAGATACCCGTTGGATGGAACTGAACGAATTCCATGTCTTGCAGGGGAATGCCTGCCCGCAACACCATCGCGCCCCCATCTCCGGTACAGGTGTGTGCGGAAGTACAGTTTTCGTAGACCCGTCCGCAGCCGCCGGTCGCAATGACTGTCATCTGCGCGCGGAAGCGATGGATCGTCCCGTCCGCCAGACACAGGGCCAGAAATCCGTGGCAGCGTCCGTCATCGTCCATCAACAGGTCGAAGGCGAAGTACTCGTTGAAGAAGCGTGTGCCGTGCTTGAGACATTGCTGATATAAAGCATGCAAGATCGCGTGTCCGGTCCGGTCAGCCGCCGCGCAGGCACGGTAGGCCATGTCGCCTTGCGCGCAATGTGTCGTGTGCCCGCCGAACTTGCGCTGATATATCCGACCGTCTTCGGTGCGCGAGAAGGGCACGCCGAAATGTTCAAGCTCGATGACCGTTTTGGGGGCCTCCCGGCACATATAGGCGATTGCGTCCTGATCCCCCAGCCAAACCGATCCGGCGACCGTGTCGTACATATGCCAGCGCCAATCATCCTCCTCGATGTTGCCGAGTGCCGCACCGATACCGCCCTGGGCAGCCACGGTGTGGCTACGCGTGGGGAAGAGCTTGGAGACGCAACCCGTGGAAAGACCCTGCGCCGCCATGCCAAGTGCGGCGCGTAGCCCGGCGCCGCCTGCTCCCATAACCAGAACATCGAATTGGTGATCGACGATTTGATAACTTCCGCTCATGCTGGCGTCCCCCCGACCAGCCTCGCAAGCGATAACCAACTGGCGAGAACTGCCAGGATAAGCCCGCTCCGCAGCCCTATGCGAAGTATCATGCGGAGCGACGCCCCAGCAACGTAATCCGCAAAGATCGACTCCAGACCGATGGCGAGGTGACAAGTCGCTGCCGGAATGGCGAGGGCCATCAGCACCGCGACATGGGGCCGCGACAGCCAGATCGTTGCGTGCTGTGCAGGACCGATGAGATGCGTGAGCAAACCAGCAAGGAACCAGAGCGACAGCGGTATAAGCACAATTGCCGTCGCTCTCTGCCACATCCAGCGTTTATGGCCATTTCCGGATGCCCCGGCACCGCGAACCCGCGCCTCGATCTTTGCTATGTCGAGATCTGTAGCAAGTGCGCCGCTGCGGTTTTTCTCAGAGTTGCTCATCTGCCGATACCGAAAAGGATAATGATGGCGGCAGCGATGGTCATCGCCGATGTGATCACGATAACGAGATAACCGCTGCGGTAAATCTGGGTTATGTCGAATCCGATGCCCGCATCCCAGAACAGGTGCCGGATTCCATTTGCGAAGTGGAAGGAAAACGCCGCGCTGATGATCACCAGCATAATCTTCCCGGGCCAACTGGAAAGCAGCCCTGCGATTGCAGCATAGACAGTCGGGCTGAACCCGGCTGCAATGATCCAGATCACGACGAGCGCCAGTCCGAGCGCGAGCACCACACCCGATGCGCGGTGAGTGATCGACAGCACCGAGGTAAGTTGCGGCTTGTACCATTGGAGGTGGGGGGAAAGCGGCCTGTTTTGCTCCATCAGTCGAAACCTCTTACGTTACGCCAATAACCGCAAACGCAGCAATCGCAGTCGGAACCGGTCAATGCAAGATTGGCAGCGCGGCGCGGTTCAAATCACGTCGTGGACAAGCCCCAGCTTGAGCGCGTCGCGGCAATCGATATACCAGTTTTCAGGCGCCCGGTCGCGCATCGTTTCGAAATCGACCTTCGATCCCCTGACGATCGCCCGGAATCCCTCCTCCTCGATAAGGATCGAATGTTCGATCTGGTGGAGCATGGCCTTGAGCACCGCAACGCAGCTACGCAGCGGGCCATCGACCACCAAGGTTGTTTTCATCTGGCGCTCGTGGATCATCAGCCGTGTCGCCTCGGTCAGGAAGCGGCAATCGACCGGAAAGGACGACATGAAGGTCGCGCCAGCCGAATAGACCGCGACCTTGCCCAAGAACATCATCTCGCGTCCGCCCTGCTCGCGCAACAAACGGACATCGTCGCCCATCGCCCGCGCCACCTCGGGATCGCCGCCAAGCGTGGTGATGGCGATAACGATAGGCCCGGTGGCCGGACAGGCTTCAAGCTGCCGCCGGAAGCTCTCGTACATCTCCTGATCGACAGCGCCTGACAGGCGCATATGCGGCTTGGCAAGCAGAGCGTGACGGTCAGAATCGGACATCGAGGGCTCCAGTCGGCCGTCGGAGTTTATGGGTGCCCCGGTTCTTGCCGGTTCTTGGCCGGTGAATAGGGCGCGTTCAGGGTCATCTCTGCACCTCGCTGACGAACTCACCCGGTGGGCCTACTCGCCGATGAAGCATCACGGTCAACGGGATGAGACTTTCTCAGCGCAATATAGGAAACAGCGATCACTGCGCCAAACATGATGTGCGAAAATGCACCGATCCAGTTGCGACCCATTTCGAACCACGGGAAAAACATTGGCGCGACGATGTAGAAATTGACCAGGTAGATGGCCAAACCAAAAGCGGCACCAATCATAACGGCAACGGCAAGCTCGAAGCGATGAATCAGCCATGCACCCAACAGGCCAAGGATGAGGGCCATTGGAAAGTGGATCATCATCGCGATCATGACGATCTTGAGATCGAAGGGTGCCCAGGTTCCCATGGCGGGCAGTACATCAGCACCCAGCACCATCGCGGCCATCATGTACGGCGGACCCCACGGACTCATGCCCTGAACCATCCATACCAGGGCCATTTCCAGCATGAGAAATACCACACCCGCGATGAGACCGGCCAACGCACCGGCTTTCCAGTCGGTGGTAGCACGCAAATCAGCGTGGGTTTCCTGCATCACGTGTGACATAACATCTCCCGTTTCATTGAACTTCCGCAAAATCCAAGCTAGAACGAATTGACCCTGTGGTCTGTGCGACAGCGCACAGAGCACGCGTTTAAAAGCCCATATGTTAAAGATTCGCGATACCGCAGATCTCTTTCGCGATAGGCGCTGATCCCACGGAACCAACGATGAACATTGACAACAAAACCACTGCCCTGGTCGTGACCGATCCCCAAAACGATTTCCTCAGCGAAGATGGCGCTGCCTGGAGCCTGGTGGGCGACAGCGTCCGCAACTTCAAATTCATCGCCAGCAAGGCCCTGACCACCCGGGAGGCCGTCGATGCGTTGCGTTGAACAGCGCGGTTGCCGAGATTAATATACTGAGCGCTTAGCGCCAAAAATTTCTGGAAGTTCGATGAACGTAGCCGATGTCTTGCTCGAGGTCCTGACCGCCCATGGCGTGAAACATATTTTTGGAATTCCCGGCGATGCGATCAACGACGTGACCGATGCTTTGCGCCGCCAGGACCGGATCCGTTTCATCGGGGTGCGGCATGAGGAGACGGGCGCTCTCGCGGCATCGGTGCAAGCCAAGCTGACCGGACAGCTTGCGGCCTGCATGGGCACCTCCGGGCCCGGCGGAATTCATCTGCTGAACGGGCTCTACGACGCGAAGAAGGACCACGCCCCGGTCATTGCAATCACCGGGCAGGTCGCGACCGGCTCCATCGGCACAGAGTCACACCAGGAGGTGCGCCTTGAGCGTCTTTTCGCCGATGTGGCCGTGTACAGCCAGACCGTCACGACCGAAGCGCAGGTACCCAAGGTCTTTCTCGAAGCCTGCCATGCCGCAATCGCCCACCGCGGGGTAGCGCATGTCTCGATCCCGACGGATATTCCGGGACGCAAGGTATCGCTTGATGAAAGTCG
>JBGTHE010000225.1:0-2819 GCA_041746335.1 Lysobacterales bacterium
GTCTGGGTGAGTTCGCTAAGCCCCTGTGTACACAAATTAGGAGTGTTGTAATGAACAGAAAAAATCTGACAGCTGCAGTGCTGGCGGGACTGGCAGGAGCTGCCGGTATCGCTGGTACCGCGCAAGCAGTCAATCTAAATCCGGATGGATTGGGACAAGTGCTCATTTATCCGTATTACACCGTAAGAGATGGTAATAACACCCTGTTGTCTGTGGTTAACACCACTGACAGCGCCAAGGCCGTTAAGGTCCGCTTCAACGAAGGCTACAATTCACGTGAAGTCCTTGACTTCAACATGTACATGTCAGCCTATGACGTCTGGACTGCCGCCCTGTATGACGATAATGGCACCCCGACAATGATTACCTCCGATACCACCTGTACCGTTCCATATTTTTATGGCAACGATACCGATGCTTTCGGTAGCACCGTAGGAACGCAAGAATTCCTGCACTTCGCCTACACTGGCGCAAACGTTGACGGTGGCCCGACCACTATCGACCGTGCCATGGAAGGTCATTTCGAGATCATCGAAATGGGTACCCTGACCGATGATTCTGCAACCGCGAAGCGCGTTGGTTCAGCAACTGCCGCTACTCACGTTCTGAAAGACGGCAAAGCAGTGCCCGCAAACTGCCAACAGCTGATTGACAACTGGTCAACTATCAACGGCGTTGCAGGTATGTGGGTTGCAGATCTGGACAGTGAAGGTCGTTCAGATATGGACGTTGAGCGTAACAGCGGTGGCCTGTTTGGCGGCGGTGCTGTGATCAATGTTAGCAACGGCACGTTCTTCAGCTATAACGCCAAGGCCATTCAGGGCTTTGATAAAGACCTGGACAGCAGCAGCATGCACTACCGCCCGGGCAATATCTTCCCGAACCTGAACTCAGGTGACCAGACTACGGCCACCCTGTTCTTTGGTGTTCCTCAGGATACTGCTGTAGCTCTGTATTACTGGCGCGGCGTTGATGCAATTTCTGCAACCTTCATGCACGAATACACCATGAATGAGTTCAACCAGAATGCAGCGCTGAATGCTGCTTCTGAGTGGATTGTGACTTTCCCGACCAAGAACTGGTACGTGGATCGTGACCTGGTGGAAGATCTGGAAGATGTTTGGTTGCCGAAGATCACCGACCCAGGTTGCGGTGGCTGGATTCCTGGCGAGATATTCCCGGCACGAGTTGGCCCAGAGTATGTCGACAGCGCCAACCAGACAGATGTGAACCCAGCGAACGGCGTTCCTGACGATCAGGAAGGCTGGATACTGTGTACGTACGTTGAAACCACAGTCGACAATACGGAAGCACGTCCTCCGTTTACCGATCTGTTCGATGGCGAAGCCTGCGAACTGTTTGGTATCGAAGTCTGGGACCAGGAAGAGAGCCCAACCACGCCAGGAACGGTAACCGATCGGCCTATCGTGTCACCTCCTCCTCCCCCAGGAACCAATCCGGATCCCGACGAGTTTGCGTTCTGCTACGAAGTCAACCGTTTGAAGTTCGGTGATAACGACATCTTCGGTGATAGCGATCTGCTGTACACCATTGATACCGATATTGTCGCAGGTTGGGGACGTATCAATTGGGGTGCTGATTCTGACCATGAAGATGATTTAGGTCTGATCGGTCTGCCAGTTACGGGTTACTGGGCTGTTCAGTACGAAAATGGTTTCCTGGGCACCCCAGGGAATAGCGTGCTGGCCAACTACGGTGGGCTGTTTGAGCACCGCGGTAACGTACGTCGTTCATACTCTGGTCAGCGTCCTAACCCTGACTAGTAGACCAGTCTATGAAAAAGTATTAAGTGGGTCGCAAGACTCATGTAAGAAAAGAAGGGGCTGCTTAGGCAGCCCCTTCGTTTTATCATCATGTAAACAGTCAGCCATATGAACTGAACAATAATGCATGAGTCCAAAAAGCCGTAAGTTTGTAGTGCCTTCCTGTTTTTCCACTCTGAGAAAATGCGTCACCATGAATTCATTCAAATCTGTACTTTGCCAGTGCTTTCAAATGTTGATGATTGCCAGCTCCAGCGCCGCGTCAATCGCTCAAGAATCTGATCTGACAATAAACAAAGACAACCCAAACCAAGTTTTTGTGTATCAGGGTGAAGCAGTCATCACTCAGCAGGAACTTGACGCAGCGTTAATGCAAATACCAGAGAACAGTCGGCTGGCATTTATTCGAGACGGCGCGCGGGTGGATCAATTAGCGCGCAATCTTCTTGAAATAAAAATGCTAAAAAACGACGCTATTGAAAACGGTTTGAATGATGACGCGTTAGTCAAAACAATGGTTGCCATGGCAGCTGATAAGGAACTTGCAAAAATATGGACCCAGCGCATACCAACCCTTGCTCCCAAGGCAGATTTCGAAGTCCTGGCAAAAGAGGACTACTTGGCCAACCCTTCTAAGTACGACAAAAGTGCCTCGATTGATATTACCCAAATTTTGCTGGGCACCGAAACAAGATCGTTAGCAGAGGCGGAGCAACTAGCACTGGAGTTGAAAGAACAACTGAATCAGACCCCCGAAGAGTTCCAGCGAATGGTTGCTGAGTATTCTGATGAACCCTCAAAAATTACTTCTTTTGGACAACTGAAGAAAGTAACCAGGGGACAAATGGTTCCAGCCTTTGAACAAGTGGCATTTGCCTTGCAAGTCGACGGAGACATCAGTGATCCGGTCACCACCCAATACGGTGTTCATCTAATCCGCCTGGATGCGCGACATAGCGCTGGTGTGCCCAAATTTGAAGTAGTGCGTGAAGAAGCAATAGCGAAGCAAAAGCAGTCGCTGGAACAGGCGTATTT
>JBGTHE010000226.1:0-3928 GCA_041746335.1 Lysobacterales bacterium
TACGACGGGCTGGGGATCAATGAGCACCACCAGAACGCATACGGCCTCATGCCTTCACCACAGCTGATGGCTGCGACTCTCGCGCGGCGCACGCACCGCGCGTCCATTCTGCTGCTCGGCCAATCGCTCGCCCTGTATGATCCGCCGACCCGGGTAGCCGAGGAAATGGCAATGATTGACTGCATGTCGGGTGGTCGGTTGATTGCGGGCTTCCCCGTCGGCAGTTCGATGGACGACAACTATGCCTGTGGGGTCAACCCGGCGACCTTGCGTGAGAAGTATCACGAAGCGCACGACCTCATACGCCGCGCCTGGTCCGACCCCGACGTCTTCGCCTGGAACGGTAAGCACTACAAACTGCGCTACGTCAACCTGTGGCCGCGCCCCATTCAGAACCCACCGCCGATCTGGATCCCCGGTGGCGGCTCGCTGGAAACCTGGGACTTCTGCGCTGAGAATCACTACAACTATAGCTACCTCTCCTTCTCCGGCTACGTGCGCGGCGCGCAGCTCATGCAGGGTTTCTGGCAGCGCATGGAAGAACTTGGCCAGGACTTCAACCCCTATCAGGCCGCGTTTGCCCAGCAGATCTGCATCGCCGAGACCGACGCCGAGGCCAAGCGCCTGTACGAAAAACACGCCCGGTATTTCTTCTCGCGCTGCCTGCATGTGCATCCCGGCTTTGCCGACGCGCCCGGCTACCGCACCGAACCGACTATCCGGGCCGGCCTCGCCTCGCAGATGGCCGGTCAGTCGTCGGCTCTCAACCAGGCTGCGGCCCTGTCGTGGGAAGAAATGATCGAGAGCGGGTATATCGTGGCTGGCAGCCCGGACCGCGTCGCCGAGCAGATCAACAAGGTCGCAACCTCGCTCAAGGTTGGCCACCTGGTGTGCCTGCTGCATTTCGGTGACATGCCAAATGAGCTGTGTCAGTATTCGACCAAGCTGTTTGCGGAGAAGGTCATTCCGCAGATGAAAGGCATCTGGAAAGACTACGAGGATCACTGGTCACCGAAGCCCATGCCGCCGGAGGAGCGTGCCATTCCACGCGTGGTCACCAGGCCGGTTGGCACTGACGAAACGCAGCTGAAGGAGGCGAGCTGATGCATATCCAAACGATCCAAACGATCCTGGTCGGCCCTGCAGCACGCGAAGTGCATTACTACCGCGCTGGCAGTGGCACACCGCTGCTCTACCTACATCACCTCCTCGGGCTGGCCGGTTTTGAGCCGGCCCTTGAGCTGCTCGCAGAGTCATTCGACGTCATCGCACCGTACGCGCCCGGCTGGGGACCGGCCAAGGACCAGCTTGCCGATTTTGACAAAGGGCCGCTCGACCTGACCCTGCATCAGTGCGACATCCTCGACGCGCTCGGACTCGATTCCCTGCACGTCGTTGGCGTCAGCATTGGCGCGTGGATGGCAGCCGAACTTGCGGCCATAGCCCCGCAGCGTGTTGATCGCCTCGTCCTGGTCAATCCGCTCGGTCTGTGGCTCGACGACGTGGGGGGCGAAGATCCCTTCGCCCAGCATCCTGGATTTCCGTCCGCGGTTCTGTTCGCCGACCCAGACGGTCGGCACACGCATCTCTTCGAAGGCCACGACAAGATGGACGCGCACGTCAATGAATTGCTGAGCCTGCGCGCCAGCGCAAAATTCCTGTGGCCGATCCCGGATACCGGCATCAAGCGGCGCTTGCCACGCATCAAGGCCCCGACTCTGGTCGCCACCAGTGATAAGGATGTAGTGCTGCCTGAGGCATACGGTCCGGCCTGGCAAGCAGCCATCGACGGTGCCCAACTGACGACGCTGCACGATGCCGGGCACCTCGCCGAACTCGACCAACCCGGCGCTTTTGCGCGACTGGTCAGCGAGTTCCTGGGCCACGACCGAAGGAGGGCACACGATGGCCACTGTCCAAACGAAGCGTCCCGCTGCTGGGGCTGAGCAATACGACTGTATTATTATCGGGGCCGGGATTGCCGGCATGTATCAACTGCACCGGCTGCGCGAGCTTGGCATGTCCGTCCGAGTGTACGAGGCGGGCACCAACGTCGGCGGGACCTGGTACTGGAACCGCTACCCCGGGGCGCGCTTCGACTCGGAAAGTTACAGCTACGGGTATTCGTTCTCGCAGGAAGTTCTCGACGAGTGGAACTGGAGTGAGCACTTTGCCGGCCAGCCCGAGGTCCTGCGCTACCTCAATTTTGTCGCTGATAAGTTCGACTTACGCCGCGATATTCAGTTCAACACACGTGTCACATCCGCCGTGTACCTGGAAGAAGAGAACCTGTGGGAAGTGGTCAGCCAAAACAAAGAAGACACCGGCGGCGGCGCCCGCGCGCGGGTGTTGATATCGGCGACCGGCCCGCTATCAGCATCGCAAATGCCCAACATCGCCGGCATCGATGACTTTGCCGGCGAGTGGTATCATACCGGCCTGTGGCCGCATGAAGAGGTTGACTTCAGCGGTAAGCGGGTCGCGGTCATCGGGACGGGCGCCACTGGAGTACAGGTCATTCAGACCATTGCCAGTCAGGTCCAACACTTAACGGTTTTTCAGCGCCATCCGAATTACTGCTCACCGCTCCGTAACAGCCCCATCAATACCGAGGAGATGCAGAAGATTCGCACCCGGTACCCTGAGATCTTCGCCCGCTGCAATGAAACCTTCGGCGGCTTCCTGCACAAAATGGACAAACGCTCCTCGTTTTCTCTGAGCAACGAAGAGCGTGAAGCGTTTTTTGAGCAGCTCTACGACGCTCCTGGGTTTGCTATCTGGCTCGGGAATTTCGGTGATACATTGACCGATCAGAAGGCCAACGACCTGATCACCGCATTCATGAAGAAGAAAATCCGGGCTCGGGTTAACGACCCGGAAGTAGCCGAGAAACTGATCCCGAAGGATCACGGCTTCGGATTGCGGCGGGTGCCCATGGAGACCAATTACTACGAAGTCTACAACCAGGATAACGTGCTGTTGGTCGACGTGCTCACCGACCCTATCGAGCGCATCACGCCGACGGGCATCAAAACGCATGCTCATGATTTCGATTTCGACATGATCATTTATGCCACTGGCTTCAACGCCGTGGTCGGCGCGCTTGAGCGTATCGACATCCGTGGTGTGGGCGGGCAATCTCTCAAAGACAAATGGAGTGACGGTCCGCGCACCTATCTCGGCATGCAGACCGCTGGCTTTCCGAATTTCTTCACCTTGGTCGGCCCGCATAACGGTGCCACGTTTTGCAATATCCCGCGCTGCATCGAGCAAAACGTCGACTGGCTAACCGACGCCCTCAAGTACATGCGAGCGCACGGCTTTGCGCATATGGCGGCTACGGTCGCAGCCGAGAATGCCTGGACACAACACGTTTACGAGGCCGCCCAACGCACACTGTTTCCAACGGCTGATTCGTGGTTCATGAACGTCAACCGCAATCTGCCAGACAAAAAACGGACGTTCCTGCTCTACACGGGCGGCAGTCCGGTATATCGCCAGAAGTGCGACGAGGTCGCGGCGAATAACTACGAGGGCTTCGAACTGCGCTAGGGAGAGTGATCTATGACTACGACTTCAGCTCGTTCAGGCGAAACGTACGACTCGATTCTGCACCTGACCGACTTTTCCCCGGGCAGTGAACTGGCTTTTGCCCATGCCCTGAAAATCGCGCTCCAGGAGTCTGCCAGGCTCACTATCTTTCACCTAGACCAGCGCGGAGTTTCGATCCTTCCCTGGCACGAATTTCCTGGCGTACGGGCGACTCTCCAGCGGTGGGGATTGCTTGAGCCAGATGCGCCGCGTGAGGCGGCGTATGACACCCTCGGTATTGAGGTTGAGAAAGTAGTGGCTCATGGAAAGGGAGTTGTCCAGTCGGTGCTGCACTATCTGGAGCAACATCCAGTTGACCTACTGGTCCTTGCCACCC
>JBGTHE010000227.1:0-2272 GCA_041746335.1 Lysobacterales bacterium
GTGACTTGCGTGGGTATGAATATCGTCGCTGCTGATCAGTATCTTTCCATCGTGTTGCCCGGACGAATGTACCGCGCGGAATTCCGCAGGCGCGGGCTGAAGGCGCGTAACCTGTCTCGAGCTCTGGAAGATGCCGGTACCCTGACTTCGCCGCTGGTGCCGTGGAATACTTGCGGCGCGTTCATGGCCAGTACGCTCGGCGTGGCCACATTTGCATACTTGCCCTATGCTCTGTTCAACCTGATCAATCCGCTGGTGTCCTTGCTCTACGGCTTTACCGGTTTTACGATCTACAAGATTGATGACGCCGTGGAAGCAGAGGGTGATGAAGAATTGAGGGTGCCCCCCGAGGCCGTGGATGAAAGCAGAATCTGAGAGTCATCTTTTTTACCAGACCAGCGCACCGCGGCCACGCCTGGACCACGCCGCAGGGGTTTATCTCTGGGATGTAAATGGCAAGCGTTACCTGGATGCCTCCAGCGGTCCTATGGTTTCTAACATTGGTCATTCCAATCCTCGAGTGCTGGCTGCCATGAAGCGGCAAATGGACAAGGCCACTTTTGGCTATCGCCTGCATTTCGAGAATGAGCCGGCAGAAAAGCTGGCAGCTCTGACCGCCTCGCTGATGCCACCCGGTATGGATCGCATATTTTTTGTTTCAGGTGGCTCAGAAGCTGTGGAAAGCTGCCTTAAACTGGCGCGTCAGTATGCGCTTACCCAAGGACAATCACAGCGCTGGAAAGTCATCTCCTTGTTCCCTTCCTATCACGGATCCACCTTGGGTGCTTCATCCGTCACCGGCATGAAACAGTTCACCCAACCCTTTGCTCCGATGATGGCGGCGATGCCAAAGATTCCTGCACCCACCTGTTACCTTGATCAGGACGGATTGACCCTGCAGCAGCGTGGTGAACGCTATGCCGGCATGCTGCGGGATAAAATCATTGAAGAAGGGCCGGAGACCGTGCTGGCCTTTATCATGGAACCCATAGGCGGCGCTTCCACCGGCGCTCTGGTTGCACCGGACAGTTGGCACCGCGGGGTGCAACAGATCTGCCGTGAGTTCGGCATTCTTCTGATTTTGGACGAAGTCATGACCGGCGCCGGGCGGACTGGCAAATTCATGGCCGCCGAGCATTGGAATTATCAACCGGACATCATCGCCATGGCCAAAGGCTTTGCCGCAGGATATGCCCCATTGGGGGCCATGGCAGCGCAACGCCATATCGTCAATGCCGTGATGGCCGAAGGTGGTTTTGCGCACGGCTATACCTACGCGGGTAATCCGCTGGCTTGCGCCGCTGGGCTAGCCGTCCTGCAGGAAGTACAGGATCAAAAGCTGGTGCAGGCCGCAGAAGAGCAGGGCGATACCCTGAAGGCCGGGCTGAACGATTTGATGTCTCGTTATGAAGTGATCGGCGACGTTCGCGGCAAGGGTCTATTGATGGCATTTGAGCTGGTAGCGGACCGAAAAACCATGAAGCCACTGCCGGTCACCGTCAATGCGCATGTTGAGCTGGTGGAAGAAGCCTATCAACGTGGCCTGATCATTTATTCGCGCCGCACACGCGGCGGACTGGAAGGTGATCATTTCATGATCTGCCCCCCGCTGACCATCAATGATGCCGAGATCGCTGAGGTTCTCAATGGCCTTGATGACAGCCTGCAGGCTTTCACACAAAAGCATGATCTCAGCAGCCGGGCCGTCGCCTGAAGCGATATGAGCAAATTTGAAGACATCATGATCCGTGCTGCCACAGCAGCAGATGCAGACAGCATTCACGCCATGATCGTTGCGCTGGCATCCGGTATGGGCATGGGCGAGCAGGTACGCAGCCGTCCTGAGGATTTCCTGCAGTACGGTTTCACCGACCCGCGGTGTTTTGAGGCCTTGATTGCCGAGAAATCCGGTGAGGCTTTGGGCTTGTGCCTTTACTTCTACAGCTTTTCCAGTTGGGCAGGCAAGCGCGGCGTTTACGTGCAGGATATCTATGTGAATCAAAAGGCACGCGGATGCGGGCTGGGACGTCGTTTGCTGGCAGAAACCGCTAGTCTGGCTGCCAAGCAGGGTGCGGCGTTCATGCGTCTGGCGGTCGACAAGGATAACCATACCGCACGGTCATTCTATGCCAATGCAGGTATGGTCCATGCCGAGCGCGATTGCATCTACAAGGCCTGGGGCCAAGCGTATGAGGCTTTGCAGAGTCCCGGCCACAACAGTCAGACGGCAGCACAATCATGAAAGTCGTTTTTTCCGATTTGCAGAAGAATC
>JBGTHE010000228.1:0-2993 GCA_041746335.1 Lysobacterales bacterium
CAGTTCAGCTCGCCGTTATCGAAGTCGGTGACGACAAACTCTACACCCTCGTTCTCGTCGATGATCTTGGATTGGTCCAGTATCAGGCCAGTGTTGCAGCTAATTGACACTTCCACTTCAGTCGGGTTCTCACCGTCGGTAAACTCTTTTGTGACCGCGAACGTCGCACGCAAAGGCACATTCACGAATTCACACGATGGCGTGCCGGCGACCGTGACGGCAACATCAGTGCAAGTTGAACTTTGCTGCGCGTAGCCGGCGGGCAGGTTTTCAGTGGCAGTACAGGTGGTTCCGGCCGCCGGGATGTCGGAAATCGTGAACTCCGCCGGATCACTGCCGGAGGCGGTCGGATCATCCGCCGTCACGGTGCCTGCGCCGCAGACGAGCTCTATCGTGACCTCCGCGTTATGACCGTCTGAGAAGGTCTTGTTGACGACGAACTGCACCGGCGCTTGCGTGTTGGTGATCAGGCATGGGTAGCTGCCTCCGGTCGAAACGATCGGATTGATTGTGCAGCCCACGTCATAGCTTGCGCTGTAACCCGCGGGAACGGTCTCGGTGACGGTGCAAGAGGTGCCGGCGGGAAAGTCGACCACACCTAAACCACTGAGCGGGCCTTCAAAAATTATGCGTGGTGGATCCTCTTCTCCGCCGCTGCAGGTGAGCTGGACCTCGACGCCGGCGGTGCTGTCGTCACTGAAATCCTTACTGACTTGAAAGGAGGCGACAGTGGTGATCGACGTGTGTTCGGTTGCGAAGTCGTTATTGGTATTGGGGTCGTTTTCTTCCAATGCCGAAACATGGGCTTCAATCGTGATCACATCGGTTCCCGCCCCGGCCGTGCCGGCAACCTTCAGCTCGATAGTCAGGGTTGCAGAAGTAGTCCCCACATTCCCACTATCAGGATATTGGAGGTCGTTGATATTAAAGATGCCGGGAAAAGCATTTGACCAGGTGCCGGCAAAGGTTGTGACGCTGTGCACCGTGACGCCCGGGGGAAGCGTGAGGTCGACACTCACCTCCAAGCCCGTCGCCTCGGCATTTCCCGCGTTCTGCACCCTCACGACGTAAGTCAGATTGGGCTGGCCAAAATCACCATGGCCCGCATAAACCGGATCATCCGATTCGGTAATCGTGACCACGATATCGGGGTTCTGCGCCAGTGCGGCTAATGGCATTACGGCAAAGAGAGCCGCAATGGCCCACAACATGCCTGCTTGAATGCGGTTCATCGACTATCCCTCGGTTGTGGCGTGGGTGGTCCAAGCCCTGCACAATAATCGTCCTTGTGTAAAGTAATGTCAATCGAGCGAATGCCGGTTCTCGATCTTGGTGTCCAGCAAATCTGATTAGCCCTATCGAATGGACAGGCCGAGACTACCTGGCCTGTTGAGCCATTGGCGCCATTCCCATTACGCCGCACTGTGGGTCTCGCGCTCCGATACTTGCATGCCCCGGTCAGCCGAAACATTCTCAGCCGGGTGTGATGAGTCAAAAAAGGGCATAGCCCATTTTTGTCAATCCCGCTCCGCGGCTTCCTTGCGCCCCTGCTCGCGAATAATGGCTTCCTGGCGGGCGTCTTCAATGGTCAACAAAACGTCGTCTACATCAGCTTCAGTTTCGTCAAATACAAACAGACCCGTCAGGACGCTATCGGGCTTCAGCTTACCCTGCTGATACAGGGCCCACATTTCTTCGCCAAAATGGGTGTTCTGTAAATCTGGCGCAAATCGGGCCAGGCTGTTTCTGATGTTGTGCACATCGCGCAACAACATATCGCGTGCTGCATTGTTGCCGGCGGCACTGACCACTTGCGGAAGATCGATAATCACCGGCCCATCGGCTGCCACCAGCACATTGTATTCTGAAAGATCGCCATGGATCATACCGATGCAAAGCATGCGAACCACTTCACGCATCAAGGCAGCGTGGTGGCTGCGCGCTTCCTCCGCAGTCAGTTCCACCTCGCTAAGACGCTGGGCGCTGTGGCCGCTGCTGTCGGTGATCAGTTCCATCAGCAAAACGCCGTGAAAATAGCCCTGCGGAATGGGTACGCGCACGCCCGCATCGACCAGCTGATACAGGGCATCAGCTTCAGCGCTTTTCCAGGCAGCTTCCTGCTCTTCGCGACCAAACTTTGTTGTCTTGTTCATGGCTCGGGCCTGTCGGCTGCCACGCGTTTTACGGCCTTCCTGGTAATGCACGCGGTTCTGGAAGCTGCGTTGCTGCGAATCTTTATACACCTTGGCACATAGCACGCCCTCGCCACGGCGCACGACATACACGGAAGCTTCTTTGCCGCTTTTGAGCGGCCGCATGACGGCGTCAATGATGCCGTCATCTATCAGGGGCTGCAGGCCCTTGGGAATTCTCATTCGGTTTCAATTATCAATGGATCAGACAGCATTATCGGTTATTTGCTGTCGTTTATCAGGTTGGCGGATCGGGGCTTTGAATCAGTTGCTGTCCTGTTCGTCAGACACTACACATGTCAAAACCCACTCCTGCGGGTAAGCAAACGGTCTCTGCCAAAGCTTTCTGCTAAAGTGCCACCTCACCTATTGTGCTTCCAATCCACCATCAAGGAAATCCATGTCTACCATGCCAAGCTCCGTTTCCATGTACCACGCCAGTGTGCCGGTTTTCAGGCAGATGCTGCTGGCCCTCAACGACATCCTGGGCAAAGCGGCAGCGCTCAGCGAAGCAAAAAAAGTGGAGCAGGTTGTGCTGCTGCAAAGTCGACTTGCGCTCGATATGTTTCCACTGGTGCGCCAGGTGCAGATCGCCTGTGATTTTGCCAAAAGCGTTCCAGCACGTTTGGCTGCAGTTGAAGTTCCAGCCTATGACGAGAGCGAACAGGACATTGCCGGGCTACAGGCACGTATCGCCAGCACGGTGGCTTTTCTAGAGGGCCTGAGTGAGGCTCAGTTTAATGACAGCGAATCGCTCGAAATTGTTTTACGTCCAGGCACGCCCAAAGAGAAGACACTCAC
>JBGTHE010000229.1:0-4045 GCA_041746335.1 Lysobacterales bacterium
GGGAAGGGTTCTTCCCGACCGCCATTGAAAAAGAAAGTCACGTGCGCATATTTTTCCGTTTCAGCAATCCTTAACTGTCTCAGGCCATGCTCGGCCAACAACTCACCGAACAAACGGGGTAAGCCAGTCGGCGGAAAAGCCACACTCACGGGCAAGCCCTCCTGGTATTCGGTCATACACACAAAATCGGCCAGCTGGATGCGCCGCCGTTCGAAACCACTGAATTTTTCCTCTACGAAAGCGCGTGTCAATTCACGTGCCCGGTCAGCCCGAAAATTTATGAATAGGACGCTGTCACCTTCTGCAATGGCTTTAGCTCCTTTCAGCACGGTTGGCTGGACAAATTCATCGTTCTCACCGCGAGCATAGGCGGCGATCAAAGCTTCCTCGGCTGAACTTGCGCCCAAACCTGATTCAGCCAGGGCTATAGCGCGGTAAGCGCGTTCCACGCGGTCCCAACGCTGGTCCCGGTCCATGGCAAAGTATCGTCCACTCACAGAATTGATTTGCACACCGGGTAAATCGTCGGCCAGGCCCTGCATGGCGGCAATGGATTCGGCAGCACTGCGTGGTGGAGTGTCGCGCCCATCCAGAAACAGATGCAGGGCTACGCTCTTCGCGCCACGCGCGTGCGCTAGTCTGACAGTGGCCTGAAAATGGTCGTCGTGGCTGTGAACACCGCCGGGCGACAGCAAACCCATAATGTGTACCGTGCGGTTTTGCTGTGCAGCGGCATCGATACCGGCACAAAAAGCCGCGTTCTGGGTAAAACTGGCGTCACGAATGGCCAGGCTGATTCGAGTAAAATCCTGGTAGACAATCCGGCCAGCGCCGATGTTCATATGGCCAACTTCAGAATTTCCCATTTGTCCTGCCGGCAGACCCACCGCTTCGCCTGAAGTATCCAGCAAGCTATGCGGGTTTTCGCTCCAAAGCCTGTCCCAGCAGGGAGTACGAGCCTGGGCAATGGCGTTATACTCGGTGTCTTCGCGGTAACCCCAGCCATCCAGGATCATCAGCACCAGCGGTTTTCTGTTATTGCTCATTGTACGTTTCCTGGCTAGTGTGCGGTTTTTGGAGTGGTTGGATACTTGTAAACTTTGGTGGCAGTCACCACCTGTACCGGGCTGGCATTTAACCTCTTTACGCGTATTGCCAGCCCGCTACGGACGCAATTATTTCATAAACGGCTAACCGAATTCTGCGTTGGCTATGTGAAAAAGAAAACGGTTCAAGTAGTTAAGGATGGACCAAACGGAACGAACAGGGAAACCGGCGCAATGGACCAAGTACTGGAATTCATCAGCAATCACCCTCTGCTTAGCGGCGGCTTCGTGGCGGTCCTGAGTTTGCTGATCTGGACAGAAATACATCGACGCCTGCAGGGTTTGCAGGAACTCAGTCCGGCTGAAGTAGTTTCGTGGATGAACGACCCGGCTACTGTCCTGCTCGATGTATCTTCGGCGGCTGATTACAACAAAGGGCACATACTGCACGCGCGAAACATGGCATTGTCACGTATCCAGAATCCGGATGCGGAAGTGCAGAAACTGCAGAAATCAAAATTGGTGCTGGTATGCAAAACCGGTCAGACAGCCATCCAGGCAGCTGCCGCCCTCAAGAAGCAGGGCGCCACTGAAGTAGCAGTCCTGAAAGGCGGCATGGCCCGCTGGTTGGGTGATCAATATCCCGTAACGCGTAAGTGAACTCCTCTGTCGTGCGGAGCGCGCAGACAAAACCGACACTATCCCGAAATGTTTCAACTGGCCAGGCCTTGGATCAGGTGGGATAATCCCCGACCTTGCCAGTCCTAGAGACGGACTGGCCCATAACCCCGAAGAGTGAAAATACCATGGCAGAAGAAAATCAAGCAGCAGCGGCAGGCAGCAGCGGCGAAACCGCCGTTAACGCACAGTTCCAGATTCAGAAGTTATACGTTAAAGACATTTCTTTCGAATTACCCAATGCGCCGGAAATATTTCAGGAGCAGGGCCAATCTGACGTCAAGATGAGCCTGGCACAGCGAGTGGAGGATCTGGGTGAAAATCTGATGGAAGTGGTACTGACAATTACAGTCACTGCATCCATGGGTGAAAAGACCGCTTACCTTGCTGAAATAGCCCAGGCTGGCATTTTCTTGGTTGCAGGTTTCAACGAGCAGATGAAACACATGGTAATGAATACCATGTGCCCCAACACCTTGTTTCCTTATGCTCGCCGGGCCATATCTGCGATGGTTTCCGATGGGGGTTTTCCGCCGCTGGTGCTGCAGCCTGTTAATTTCGAACAGTTGTACGCCAAACGCATGCAGGAACTGGCCAATCAGCAGAATGGAGCTAGCGGTCAGGCCGGTGGCGCTGCAGCTTTGAACCCCGAATTCAAGGCCTGAACTATCTGCTCAGGGAGCATGTTAGCGATGCTTCAATGCCATTTGGCCGACAAAACGCCGTGAAAATTGCGGTGATCGGAGCAGGCTCCTGGGGCACCGCCCTGGCCATGCAATTGGCCAGGGGCGGAAACCAAAGTGTACTTTGGGGACGCAATCCGGATGAAGTTGCGCTGATGCAGCAGCAGGGCAGCAATCAGCGCTTTTTGCCCGGCATCCCATTTCCAAACGGCCTGCAGGTTGACAACGATCTGCAGCGAGTGCTGCGGCAAGCCGATGAAATTTTACTCGCGGTTCCAAGTCACGCTTTTGCGGAGGTGCTGGCACAGCTTGTACCCCAGCTACGGGAAGGACAAGGCATTGCCTGGGCCTGCAAGGGCCTGCAACCCGGTACGGGCCGTTTATTACACCAGGCAGCGCGGGACGTGCTTGGAGAGGAACGACCTCTGGCAGTGGTCACCGGCCCCTCCTTTGCAATTGAAGTGGCGAGGGAATTACCTACCGCAGTGACCGTTGCCGGAACGCAGCTCGCATTTTGCAGCAAAATTGCACAAGCCCTGCACAGTGGTAATTTTCGAGCGTATACCAGTGATGACATTGTCGGTGCTGAACTCGGCGGGGCCGTCAAGAACGTATTGGCTGTGGCTACAGGCATCGCAGATGGCATGGGCCTCGGTCACAATGCCCGCGCGGCCCTGATTACGCGTGGTATGGCCGAAATGCTGCGATTGGGTTGTGCGCTCAAGGCCAAGGAAAAAACCCTGATTGGCCTTGCCGGAATGGGTGACCTGGTGCTCACGTGCACCGGCGATTTATCCCGAAACCGGCGATTGGGTCTGGATCTGGGCGCGGGCAAGAGTCTGGCAGAGAGTTTGCAAGGCATTGGCCAGGTGGTTGAAGGCATCAGCACCTCCGAAGAAATCTGTCGCATGGCCCAACGCCATGCCGTTGAAATGCCGATTTCTGAACAGGTCTATGGCATCGTCCACCAGGGTCGCAGCCCCAAACAAAGCGTCCGGGATTTGCTGGCGCGCGAGCCGAAACCAGAAAGCTCTTAACTCAGTGTAACTCTGAATCCGCACCCGAATTATCGGTATTTTCTGTTTCCAGTCCGGCAAAATTGGCTTGACGCAATGCCTCATAGAGCGCCACAGCAACCGTATTCGACAGGTTCAGGCTGCGGCTCTCGGCTTGCATGGGCAGACGCAAGACACGTTCACGCCCCAGCTGCTGCAGTAGTTCTTTCGGCAGACCGCGACTTTCCGGGCCAAATAGCAGGCCATCACCTGCTTTGAACGCAACCTGGTCATAACGCTGTGTGCCACGGGTGGAAAATGCCCACAATGATTTTTGAGGGTGCTGCTGGCAGTAGTCCAGCCAGTTTTGATAGGACTGCACTCTGGCCATATCGTGATAGTCCAGTCCCGCACGACGCAGTTTGGAATCTTCAAGCCGAAACCCGCAGGGGCCAATTAAATGTAATCGCGTCAGGGTATTCGCACAAAGGCGGATGATGTTCCCGGTATTGGGCGGTATTTCAGGCTGATAAAGAATGATGTCGTACATGTGTTCAAGCCTGCCATGTGCTGGCAATAAAAAGCGAGAAAAAACGGATCGCAAGTAGTGGTCGTATTTGCGATGAAGCGAAATGGCTTAACC
>JBGTHE010000230.1:0-3026 GCA_041746335.1 Lysobacterales bacterium
GCACTCCATGGAGCTGTACAAGCGTCTTGAAGCCGAAACCGGGCAGCAGACCGGCTTCAACGGATGTGGATTTATCGAACTGGCGGCTGATGCCGACCGCATGGAAGAGGACCGGCGGAGTGCCAATTTCAACCGCCTGCACGGCATGGACATCCACGAGCTTTCGCCCGCCGAAATCAAGGCCTTGTTCCCCTTTGCGGTGACCGACAATATCAGTGGCGGTTTCTACGCCGAGAAAGATGGCCGCATCAATCCGGTGGATGTCACCATGGCCCTCTCCAAAGGTGCGCGCATGAAGGGCGCCCGCATTATGCAGAACACTGCGGTCATTGGCGTGCTGACCCGCAATGGTACGGCCACCGGTGTGCGTACCGACAAAGGCGAAATTCGTTCGGAGTTCGTGGTCAATTGTGCCGGGATGTGGGCACGTCAATTGGGTGAACAGAATGGCGTGGTGATACCCAACCAGGCGGCCGAGCATTACTACCTCATCACAGAAACGATCCCCGGCATCACGGCGGACCTCCCAGTGCTGGAAGACCCATCGGTGCACGCCTATTACCGCGAAGAAACCGGGGGGTTGATGATCGGCATGTTTGAGCCCGATTGCGCTCCGTGGAAAGTCGAAGGCATTCCCGATGATTTTTCTTTCGGAGAGCTCCCACCCGATTGGGATCGCCTGATGCCCTTCCTTGAAAAAGCCATGGAGCGCGTACCCATTTCCATGGAAGCTGGCATTCGCAAATTCTTCTGCGGGCCGGAAAGCTTCACACCTGATCTGGCACCAATCGTTGGCGAAGCGCCGGAGTTGCGGAATTACTTTGTCGCTGCGGGTCTGAACTCCGTAGGCATCATCACCGGCGGTGGCATAGGCCGCGTGGTGGCCAACTGGATACTCACTGGCAAACCCGATGTGGATGTAACAGGCATCAACATCGATCGTTTTCATCCTTATCAGTGCAACCCGGAATACCGCCGCCAGCGTGCTCTGGAATCGCTGGGCCTGGTGTATGCCTGTCATTACCCGGACCGTTCGCCCAAAACCGCACGCGGCGCGCGTAAATCGCCCTTTCACGAAAGGCTGGCGGCGCAGCGAGCGCATTTCCGCGATGTCAGTGGCTGGGAATGCCCCGGCTGGTACGCGCCGGAAGGCCATGAACCGGTAGCCGACAAACTTACCTGGGGACGCGCCAACTGGTTCCCGTGGTGGGCGGCCGAGCACAAAGCCTGCCGTGAAGCCGTGATTGCTATGGACATGTCCTTCATGGGCAAATTCCTGGTGCAGGGACGTGATGCCGGCGCTTTCCTGGATTACATTTCAGCCAATGCAGTGAATGAGAAATCCGGACAGATCACTTATACCCAGTGGCTTAATGATGCTGGCCGTCTTGAAGCGGACCTTACCGTGATCAAGCTCACCAATGAGAAATTCATGGTGGTGACTTCCGATATCGCTCATCGCCACACCGAAACGTGGATGAAGCGTCACCTGACCCATGAAGATCATGTGTTCATCACCGACGTCACATCCAGTTACGGCCAGCTGAATATCCAGGGGCCACGTTCGCGTGAATTACTGCAATCCATCACCCACGCTGACCTTTCCAATGAGGCATTCCCATTCCGGGCCGTGCAAGAAATAGACATTGGCCTGGCGCGCGTGATGTGCGTCCGCATTACTTACGCAGGTGAGCTCGGTTATGAGCTGAACATTCCTGCGGAACAGGCCATTCACGTGTATGACCGCATCGTCGAAGCTGGCAGGAATTTCGGATTACGTCATGCCGGTCTGAAATCTCTCGCCAGCCTGCGCATGGAGAAAGGCTATCGCGATTACGGCCATGATATCGACAACATGGATGATCCCTACTCCGTGGGCCTGGGCTTTGCCGTGCGCCTGGATAAGGCCAGCGACTTTATTGGCAAGCAGGCCTGCATCGAGCGCAAGGCCAACGCCCGTTACGCCGAACGCCTCGTGCAGATCCGGCTGCAAGACCCAGAGCCGCTGTTGATTCACCATGAAATTGTGCTCCGCGACGGTGAGCCTGTGGGCAATGTAAGGTCAGCTTCCTATGGCCACACCTTGGGCGGCTCAGTGGGCCTGGCCATGATCGGCGCCAAAGACGGTGGATCGGTGGACGCGGCCTGGCTCAAGGAAGGCAACTGGGAAGTGGATCTCGCCGGACGGATTTATCCCGCCGAAGTATCGCTGCGGCCTTTCTACGATCCGGATATGGAACGGATCAAGGCCTGACTGCCCACGGTTGTTCAGCCCGTGTCAGCAGAATTTCAACTGGCTGACCAAATTCGGCTTTTCCGCACGACTGCAGGGATGCATGAGGTAGGGCAACGCCGGGAGCGGTTGCCGAGTAGATCAGCGTCAAGTCAGACAGGCTGTTAGCCGCCACAGCGACGTTACCTCAGCCATGCGTGCCGCGCTCAAAGGATCTTTGGAATCGAAGGCGCGCGGGTGCGTCGGCCGGGCGTCAATGCGCTCAAGCACTTTCAGACCCGCATCATCGAATGCGGCCAGCAACTGCGCTCTCGATCGCAGCCCGAGGTGCTCCGCAAGATCCGACAGGATCAGCCAGCCCTCGCCGCCGGGCACGAGGTGTGCGCTGAGGCCCTGCAGGAAACCCAGTAACATTTTGCTGTCCGGGTCATAAACGGCTCGTTCGAGCGGCGAACTCGGGCGCGCCGGCAGCCACGGCGGATTACAGACGACCAGTGCGGCCTGTCCAGTCGGGAATAGATCAGTTTGCTGCACAGTCACCTGCGCTGCCAATCCGAGCCGTTCGAGATTGTCACGCGCACAGGACAATGCGCGGGGCTCCAGGTCAGTGGCAATCACCTGGCCGATGCCTCGGCGTGCGAGCACCGCAGCCAGAACACCAGTGCCAGTGCCAGTGTCGAATGCCAGGTCTTGCAACGCAAGTGCCGCGGGCAGCGGTGCCTGCGCCACCAGAGCCACGTACTCATGACGGATGGGCGCGAACACACCATAGTGCGGATGAATCCGCAGCCCG
>JBGTHE010000231.1:0-7442 GCA_041746335.1 Lysobacterales bacterium
TGTGGCAATCCCAAAAGCTCATAGGCCTGTAAGCGTTGTGCTTCCATATCGGTTTCCAGATAGGTGACCAGCTCTTTGAATTCGGGTTCATCGTGCAGGGACTGAAACTGAATGTCGCGATACATGGCGTCTTGCCAATCCCATCGCCAGCCCTTTTCAATGGCAGATCTCAACGAGCCTATCGCCGCGGGCTTGTTACCGCGGGCGGATTCGATCATGGCTTGGGTCAGCGGTTTAATGAAAGGAATTCTTCTGCCGGAATTGCGCTGGTTCAGTTGATCCGCATGGTCCAGTAAATCGATCGCTTGTTGTGAAGCCGGATTCTGTAGTTTCATTACCAGGGCCACGTGACTCAGCAGACCGGCGTCATCAACATCATCGCTCTGCAGCGGCGATTTGAGCTCCGCGGGCAGCAAGCCATGAAGAATTTCGAGGGCGGCCTTAAAGTCGCCTTGCCGAACCTGATCCCTGGCCAATAAACGGTAGATGATCTCGTTCGAGCCGTGGCGATTTGGAAGTTTGTCGTCGTAGGCCTGCCGGGCGACGCGCAGAGCTTCCTGGAATTGTTCCTGCTGCATCAGTAAGGCAACGCGGGTGACGGCGGCAGCTGGGCTTTTGCTGTCGATGCGGGCGGTTTTGTCCAACCAGATTTTTGCTTGATCGGTATCGCCCAGATCGATCCACGTCCATGCCGCACCGGCGGTTAGTTCCGGGTCTGCCGGATCTGCTGCAATGGCTTTTTGACGAAACATCATGGCTTGGGCGTACTCACCCTTATACTCATGCATATACATCAGGCCGTAGTACTGCATGGGGTTGCCAGCGGCAATGTCGCCAAGTCGCCCACACTCGCGCCGCGCCGCTGATTCATTTAGCAACTGCGCCTGGGTGGCACACAGATCCCATTGCAGCTTGGTATCATAGGGTTCAATTTGGGCGGCTTGCTGCAAGTAACCCAGGCCTTCTTCGATCTCATCCCGGTCAAACAGGAAACGACCGAATGAGGACAAAGCGTTCACATTCCTGGGATTGGAATCGAGCGCGAGCTGGTATGTAGAATGAGCTTCGGCATGGTTGCGGTTGGCTTCAAACAGGCGTGCCCGGTAGGCAAGCGCATCGCTGTTGTGCGGGTCGTTTTCCAGCAGTTTATCCAGCAATTGAGTGGCCATAAGATTGACTTCAGCGGGTGCTCTGACACCTGTTCCCTCTTGTTCGAGCAGCACTTTCACCAGCGCCAGGCTAGCGGGCTGATAGTTCGGGTCCAGCACGAGTGCCTGCTGCAGCAAGCGCTCTGCATCACGCAAACCCTCGTAAGAGACCGTGTTATAGGACTGCATGCCTTGCAGATAGAGATCATAGGCATTCATATCGGTGCGAGTGTGATAGACGATGCGGGCTTCTTCTTCACCCAGCAGATTGATTTTCAGGGCTTCTGCCACCTGAAGTGCAATGTCTTCCTGAATAGCAAATATATCATCGAGGTCACGATCGTAAGTATCGGACCAGATGTGGTAGCCATCTGCTACGTTGATCAGCTGCACCGTGACCCGAATTTTCTGGCGTTCATCATCTTTGCGGACACTGCCTTCCAGCAGCGTGTTGACGTTCAGCTTTTCACCGATACTTCGCAAGTCCTCGGTTTTACCTTTGAACGCAAAGGAGGATGTGCGGCCCGCCACTTGCAGCGATTTGATTTGCGCGAGGATGTTGAGCAATTCCTCGGTCAACCCATCCGTGAAGTATTCGTTGTCTTTGGCGGGGGACATATCCACAAACGGCAGTACCGCGATGGATCTTATAGGGGTCGAAGCCCTTTTAACTTCTTCTGGGTCGTCGCCCGGTTGCCGGGATACCCGCGATATGGATTCTGAGGAGATGGGTTCTGACCCCTTTTCACCATCTACGGTGCTCTGGGGCAGAAAGCGGTCGATTGCCAACAGCACTACGGCGCCTATGACCAATGCCATCGTGGCAATGTCCAGTTTTCTGGCCGTCTGGTTAGTGATGGACTGGGCGCGGTTTACATCTTTTTCTTTCTTGATGCCTTCGGGCGTGATTTCAAATGCCCAGGCAAATATCACAGCGGGTACAAAACCCAGCGCCAGAATCACCACCAGCGAACGCAGGATGATATCCGGCGCCCCCATCACGTCCAGAATCAGGTCAGCCGCTTGCGCGAGCAACCATGCGCCTACCGCATAAGCGATACCTACGCGAATAACATTGCGACGTTTGAGTTCCTCAAAAAAACTCATGGTAGGCTCGCGCAACCCCAAAACTGCCCACCCCACAACAGCTCACAGCGACTTTTCCTGCACCAGGTTGCCAGGCGTTGCCAGCTGCTTGAAGCGCTCGTTGTGACGGAAGAAGTCCCAGTCTGGATGATAGTGCAGTACCCAGGGGGTTAGCGGATCGGAATAAGAAGTAGTCAGTGCAATTTGCAAGTCGTCGATGGCGCCTGCTTCATCGCCCGCTAGCGCGCGTACCATGGCCCGCCGCGAAGGTAGCCAGCCCTCGAGCATGGCATCCCTTCCAGGGGGCACTTCGGACTCGGCCTGCTCGACAATTGCCCTTGCCTCATCAAAGCGGCCCAGACGCGCCTGCGATACTGCAATGTCGAGAAGTCCATAAAATCTGTCTTGTAACGCCATCTTCATGACCTTATCAAATTCTGAGACGATTTTTTCATCGTTGGCTTTTGCTTTTTCAGCGTCACCCTTAAGACGCCAGGCTGCAGCCAATTGCAAGGGTTGAGCGGTGCGTGCTGAGCCCTGTTCAAGAATGCTGGTCCAGACGGGTCCTTCAAGTACAGCGATCGCGGCATTTGCATCACGCAGCATCAGATGGACGTTTGCAGCAAAATTTTCATAGCGACCCGTACCCACCAGATTCATTTGCTCAAATACCTGCTTCAATGGCTGCAGGTCGCCTTCCAGTTGCGCTTGTGCCCATGCTCGCATGGCCTGACTGTCCAGGTCAGCCGCATCGGCATCGGCCAGTGGCACGGTAACTTCGATGATATCCTGCCAGCGGCGATCCGCTGCCATCGTTTCCACCAGTGAGCCATGGTAAAACCGATTGACCGGATCCAGTTGCAGAGCTTTTTTGTGGCTGGCGATGGATTCCTCCCATCGGCCCAGCCGACGCAGGGTGAATCCCAGGTCGCCATAGATTTCCACATTGCCAGGGGCAGCCGCCTGCGCCTGCTGCAACAACTCCAGCGATCGTTCGTAATCGCTTTCGACCCGGTAATGGTAATTGGCCTGTGCGCGCAAGGCAGCCGGAGAACGCGGGTTCAGGGCAATAGCTTGCTCCAGCGTTACACGGTACTTCGCCAATAGTTCGTCCGACGTGTCGATACTTCGCCAGTACAGTTGGCTATAGATGCTCGCCAGCAGGACTTGCGCTTCTGCATAGCCGGGGTCGAGGGCGATCGCCTTCTCCAGCAGGGGCTGAGCCGCTGCTTCCTGGCTCCGGGAATAATTGGCGCCATAGAACAACTCGCGGGCCCGCAGATAGGCATCGTAAGCCGCCAGGTTCCGCGTCGGGATTTCTGCCAGCAACTGGTCTTCTTCGGGCGTTAGCTGACCGGCAACTGCTGTTACGATTTTGCGGGCGATTTCGGTCTGCAGCTCAAAAATATTCTCAGCGGTGAGTTCACGGTCGAAAGTCTCGGCCCACAGGTGTTTGTCCGTGGCCGCCTCGATCAGCTGGGCGTTAATGCGCACCCGGTTGCCCACCTTCTGCACGCCACCCTCAAGAATGTTGGCAACATTCAACTCGGCGGCAATCTGCTTCATGTTCGTGGAGCTGTCGCGGTACTCCATTACCGAAGTGCGGGAAATCACTGTCAGGTCGCCTACTTTGGCCAGCTGGGTCAACAGGTCATCATGGATACCGTCGGTGAAATAAAGATCATCGTTCTGGTTGGAACGGTTGGAGAAAGGCAGTACCGCGATGGATTTTTCGGGTGGTAGTGCTGCAGCCGGTCTTTCTTCTTTCAGTGGGAGCGGGCCTTGCTCACGACTGTCAGGTGGAGTGTCGGGAGCAAGGCGGCCTACACCAGATGCATTGTCGCTTTTTTGTAGCGGTGAGCCTTGCTCGCGACCCGGACCTTGCTCCGGCAACATACGATCCACTGCCAGGAGAGCAACTGCAACGACCACAAAAACCATGGTGGCGATGTCGAGCTTTCTGCCCGTATGCGAAGCGATGGATCGGGTACGGTCCACCTGGGATTCTTTGCGGATGCCTTCCGGTGTCAACTCGAAGGCCCAGGCAAAAATCACTGCCGGAATGAAACCCAGCGCCAACAAACCGGCCACGGCCCGCAATACCCAGTCTTCGGCGCCTACCAGATCCAATATCAGATCAGCGCCCTGCACCAGCAACCACGCCCCCACCGCGTAGGCTATGCCCACGCGAATCACATTACGGCGTTTGAGTTCTTCAAGCAGTGACATTGAGATACCTGGTCGGAATCGACGCGACCATAGTACCCAATTCTCTGGAACGATTGGGTTTATCAGAACTTCAGAGCGGATTCTGGCGAGCTTTTCGCCAGCTCCATAACTCCAGCCACCAGCAGATTATGGCATCATGCACGCTTCGCAGGTTCACGGAATCGTTCAGGGAATCTGCCTCGCCACTGCTCTTTTCAGGAGTGTCACCATGAAAACACCGCCGCTTTTAGCAGCCCTCTGTCTGGGGTTGGCCTGGTCGATCAACCTACAGGCCGAGGACACAGCCAACCCTCTAGATGAAAAGTTGGCACTGCTGCAATTACCAGACGGATTCAGAGTTCAGATTCTGGCCGAAGGTGTAGAGGAAGCAAGGCAACTGGCCTTGGGTAGTCAAGGGACCATATTCGCCGGCTCCAGAAAAGCTGGCAAGATCCATGCGATTGTCGATGCAGATACGGATGGCGTTGCGGATCAGGTATGGCTGATTGCCAAAGGATTGCAAATGCCTTCGGGCCTTGAATTCCGGGACGGCTCTTTGTACGTAGGCGACCTCAATCGCATTCTGCGCTATGACAATATTGAGAACCAACTGAAGAATCCGCCGGAGCCGGTGGTAATCACCGACGCACTGCCGGATAAAACTCATCACGGCTGGAAGTATTTGCGCTTTGGGCCGGATGGAATGCTCTACGTGCCGGTGGGGGCGCCCTGCAATATCTGTGATGAACCGGGCTTTGCGAATATCCGCCGTATGCAGGCCGACGGCAGTGGTGAAGAAGTCTATGTCTCAGGTGTGCGCAACAGCGTGGGTATGGCATTCCATCCGGTGACCGGTGATCTGTGGTTTACCGATAACGGTGGGGACATGATGGGTGACGACATTCCCGCAGACGAGCTGAACCACGCGACGGCAGCGGGGCAACATTTCGGATTCCCCTACTGCCACCAGGGCGATACTCCCGATGCGGATTTCGGTAAGGACAAATCCTGTGGCGATTACCAACCGCCCGCTGCCAAACTCGGCGCTCATGTTGCAGCGCTGGGTATGAGTTTCTATACCGGCGCGATGTTTCCGGCCGAATATCGCAACCAGTTGTTTATCGCCCGTCATGGATCCTGGAATCGTTCTGAGAAAGTCGGCTACGACATCGCGCTGGTTCGTTTTGCAGCTGACGGTGCGGTGAGCGGCGTGGAAAGTTTCGCCAGTGGCTGGCTGCAGGGTCAAGAAGAATGGGGTCGGCCGGCTGATGTAATGCAGCTGCCGGATGGTTCTCTGCTGGTCGCTGACGACAAGGCCAATGTGATTTATCGAATCAGCTATCAAATGAACTGAAAAAACAAAAAACCTGATGCCGCTACTCCATATTATTGTCCTGGCCCTGATTCAGGGTCTCACTGAATTCCTGCCCGTCTCCAGCTCGGCGCACCTGATTCTTGGCAGCCAATTAATGGGGTGGGAAGACCAGGGACTGGTTTTCGATGTGGCTACACATCTCGGCACGTTGCTGGCAGTCTTGATCTACTTTCGCCAGGATCTGATCGATATGGCAGTGGCCTGTACCCATCCGGTGATCACTGAAGCACAAAGCCAGTCCCGCAGAATGGTGGGGTTTCTCGCATTAGCCAGTGTTCCAGCTTTGATGGTCGGTTTTCTGGCCCGAGATCTGGTGGAATTCTACTTGCGCGATTTGCGCATCATCGCTGTTACCACCCTGACATTTGGTGGCTTACTGTGGCTGGCAGATGCGTGGGGCAAGCGCAGCCGGGTCTTGCAGGAAATGAATTGGCGCAGCGCTTTGATTATTGGCCTGGCGCAGGCATTGGCGCTGGTGCCTGGGGTTTCCCGTTCCGGTATTACTCTCACCGCCGGGCGGTTTTTGGGCTTCAATGCGGATTCAGCCGCACGTTTCTCCTTCCTGCTGGCCATTCCTATTATCGCTGCAGCGGGTGGCTACGGTGCACTGAAAGTGGCTCTGGGTGAGGCATCCATCAACTGGCAACAATTCCTGTTAGCCATGGGGTTTGCCGCTCTGGCTGGCTGGGCATGCATCGCGGCTTTCCTGGCCCTGTTGCAAAGAGTTGGATTACTCCCTTTTATTATTTATCGCCTGGCGTTGGGGATTTTTCTGCTGTGGTTGCTGTTCTGAAAAGGGGTTAGCCCTCTTCCGTCTGTCCAACCCCAAAGGGGTCGAGTAGTTTTTCGCTGGCCAATGCGAAAAACGGCTGTGCCCCCTTCTCAACATCGCGGATCCTGCGCTTGTACTGTTGCACCTGATTGGTGCAGAATGCCAAATCAGGTGCACCTAATTGGTGCTTATACGCACTGCATCGGTGCATGGCTCTGACGATCTAATCCCGGGTGTGCATTTTGTGTTTAATAAAATCTTCTAAAATTGGCTAACGTGTAGAGATATAGCTTCTTTGTTCTGAAAAAATTAACCAGTAGATTCTGGCACGCTATCTGCATAGATCAATAGACCCATTTTGGTACACACCCAAGGAAATGAATGAAATGAGCGCTGAGAAAATTTTAAAGACCCTTAAAGACAAAGATTTCGAATTTGTAGACCTTCGTTTTTGCGATACCCGTGGAAAGGAACAGCATGTCAGCCTGCCGATTGGTGCGGCTGATGAAGACATGTTCGAAGAAGGCAAAATGTTCGATGGATCGTCCATCGGTGGCTGGAAAGGCATCAATGAATCCGACATGGTACTGATGCCGGATACCGAAACGGCGGTGCAGGATCCATTTTCCGAACACAAGACCATGATCATCCGTTGCGATGTACTGGAACCTAACACCATGGAGGGCTACAACCGTTGCCCACGTTCTCTGGCCAAGCGCGCCGAAGCTTACCTCACTGCCAGTGGCATTGCCGATACGGCTTATTTCGGGCCCGAGCCGGAGTTTTTTGTATTTGACGACGTTCGTTTCGAGGTGAACATGCACGGCTGTTCCTACCGCATCGATTCAGAAGA
>JBGTHE010000232.1:0-4710 GCA_041746335.1 Lysobacterales bacterium
CGGCAGCTCTGGATGAATTACTCACCAGCAAAGGGGTTGATCATGAGTACCATTCGGTTCCAGGTGGGCATAACGATGACTATTTTGCGAAGCGGATAGAACACAGTTTGCGTTTTCATATGCAACACTTTGAGCAGGTTGCAAGCCCCTGAGCTGCGGGTGCTGATGTGTGAAAGAAGATTAATCAACTTTAGGCATGGGTAAGCTGCTACAACGCCGAAGCAGTTTGCTCCGCTACATATTCCGATCCTGCACCCTTGCCGGATAAAGTACGAACAGCAGGCACAACACCAGCCCGAAAACTGCAGCCCGAATGATGTTGACATAGTTGTCTTCGCCGAGAAAATATGCGGCGAGTGCCGGGCCGGATGCCAGGCCGACTTTGGATGCGAAGCCACCCAAGGCGGCCATCTGGCCGGCGGTGTCGAAGCGCGATACCAGCCCCAGCAGGTAGGCGATGGTAAAAGCCCAGGTAATGCCGACCAGGCAGTTGGCCAGAATCCACATCGAGTCAATATCACTGTACAGCAAGGCTGCATTGCCCGCGATGGTGACGGCCATGCCTGCCCACAGAACTTTCTGATAGCCGACCCGATCAGAGATCAGCACTACCAGGCCTGCACCGACCAGCCCCAGCCAGGCAGCCACACCCAGCGTGGTGGTAACCATGGCTCCTTCCTGCCCGAAGAACTTGCCAAGACCAATGATGAAGGCATACAGCGCATTATTGGACGCCTGGAACAGGAAGATCGCGATCAATGTCAGCACCAGCGGAAAGACCTTGATCTTGCCGTGCAAAGCCTTTTTCGCTGCAGCTTCGGCTGCATCAACCGGGTAGGCGGGCAGGAACGGCAACATCAACAACGCTGCTGTGCTGAATGCAATCAGCGCCAGGAATAATGCTTTGGTGCCAAATTGTGCTACCAGGCCGGGCAGCATCATCACCCCCAGCCCACCCAGACCAAATTGCACGAACAGCAACACGCCGAAGGTTTTATCCGGCTGTTCAGTTCGGCTAAATACCGAATAGGCGGTACCCACCAGCATGCCACCGATAAACCCATCCAGCGCACGCAGCGCGATCATGCTGTTGGCCTGGCTCACATAGATCGAAGCAAAGTCGATGCTGATCATGCCCAGCAGCAAAATCAAGGCCATCCATTGCCAGTTGAGCTTCCTGATCAGGAAGACAATCAGGAAGGCGCCCACTGCTGCGCCATACAGATTGGCGGACGCTACCGTACCGGCCTGCTGGTTGTCGAAGCCCAATGCGGTGATCAAACCATCCACCAGTGCCGGCAGAATGTTCACATAGAACATGCCGGCAGTGGCCAGGAAAGCCAGGAACACGCGCGCCGCCATGCTGTTGGGGCCTACTTTGCTGAAGCGATCAAAGATCATGAAAGGATTCCTGCAGCTGAAGTTTCAGATGTGCCTGTGACCGACGGAGCACAGTCGATTCCGGCTTGCTCCAGGCGTTGACGCAGGGGCGCAAGCTCCTTGGCGTAGTTTTGCCACTTGCCCACTGAGCTGGTGTACACCTTTTGCCGCACCTGGGTGGCGCTGGCGGTGGTGGAGGCACTGCGGTTGCGATGATATTCAAGGACTGTGTCTTCCCAATCCAAGCCACAAAAGGCCAGCAGTCGGCGGGCTTCGCCTTCCGTATCGGCCACCAGATTTTCGTAATGCACGGTATGAATCACACCAGGAATCACCTCGTTCCAGTGCTGCATCAAACGGTGGTATGCGATGTAGTATTCAGCCAAATCATTCAGGTCATAGGAAAACGGATAAGCGTCGCGAAAAAGCTGCTTGTACATGGAATAGCAGCTGTCCATAGGATGGCGTTGAAGACTGATGATTTTGCTGCCGGGCAGGGCACGATGAATCAGCCCGGCGTAAAGGTAGTTGAATGGCAGCTTATCGATAAAATTCGGCGTGTGTCCGGTCAACGGCCGCGTGCTCTGAATATAGTTCTCTCCCAGTTTCTGAAAATCAATTTGGGTTGAAGCCGCCACAAACTCACTGCGGTTTGTATTTTTTGAGCCCAGCACAGCATGCGTCAGGCGGGTCAGTTCAATTCCAAAATTACCCAATTCACCGGCGGCATAAACCTTCGAATGCGAACCGAGGATGCGTTCCAGCAAAGTAGTACCGGAACGTGGCAGGCCAATCACAAAGAATGCTTCCGAGCTCTGCCCGGATGGAGGTGTGCTAACTTCCTGCTGTGAAAAAAAAGTTTGATCGAAGTTCTGAATGATGTCGTCGATGATCTCTACATCGGTGGCGACGTTATAGCGCATACCGGATCGGCGGAGGTCGGCTCCACGCTGGAGCCAGCTGAATGATTCGGTGTATGAACCCAGATCTTCCAGTTCCTTGGCCAGTGCATAGCAGAACGATGTTTGTGCGGCGGGTTTGAGCGGCAGATTGGCAAAGGTGATTTTCAGCTCTTCAACATGATTACTGTCAGGGCGTGCTTTGCGCAGGGATGAGCGCATGGCTGCAGCTTCATGGTCGGTCGGTTTCAAAGCCAGAAGAGTGTTCAGCGTTTCTTCGGCTGAACTGATTTCTCCCAGAAATCGCTGGGAAGTGGCCAGGTTGAACAGGAACTCCACCTCATTCGGCATGGCCGCTACAGCCTGGACGTAGTGATCCTGAGCCTTGCCATGTTCATCAATTCTAGCCAGCAACATACCCAGCTCATTGTGTTGCTGGGGTGTGAGATTGCCAGCGAATGCGATCTGGTTGATGCTCAAACGGGCGTCTGCCGTTTTGCCGCACTCCAGGAGGCAGCGCGCATGCATCATCGACCAGTTGCGGTTGACCGGATCCAGCCTCACTGCATGCTGCACCAGTTCCAGGGCGCGCGATGGATTGTTCACGCGCAGGAAGAACTCAGCCGCGGCCACCCACCCCTGGTCAAAGTCAGGAAACTGGGCCGTGACCTGCTCACACAATTGTCCTGCGGCCTGAAAATTCCGCTCGCTCATCAGGCGGTAGATCTGCTCGATCAGTGCGGTGCTGCTATCAGTGGCGCCCATGGGTTTGCAGTCTAGCTGAGGCGTGTGTGGCCGGAAGCAAAAAAGCCGGGAAGGCCCCGGCTTTTTTTTTACATCTGTCTGCGTGAATGCCAATCAGAACCAGTAGCGGAAGGAAACACCCACGGTCCTGGGCTGGGCGATGAAAGTTTTCTGGCCATGGCCAAAAAAGTAATCCAAGGGCCGTGTCTCAAAGTAGCCGTCTTTGAATTCGGCCGTCGAGCCTTCTTCGTTGAAGGCATTTTTGATATACAGGCGTAATGCCCAGGCATCATCCAGCAACATGGTGGAGAAATTCCACAAGGAGAAGGAATCCAGCGTCAGGTTCCAGTCCGGCGAATTGAGAATGGAGTTTTCTGTTTCATCCTGCCAATAGATTGAGCCACGGTTTTCCCATCGCCAGCCATTGCTCAGGCCGTAGGTATGGGTCAATGACAAGTTCAGCGAATTTTCTGGTGTGCCCGGTAACTGATTGCCTGCACTGGCTTCAAGGCGTTCGGCTGGGGCATCCGGGTTGCCGATGGGTACGAACAAGTCTTCGTCGAGCTTGGCATCAACGTAAGAATAACCACCATAGAACGTCAGAGCGTCGGTAATCGCCCAGGTCAACTCCGCATCCAGGCCTTTGGACGAAGCTTCTGAGCCGTTGACCACGGCATAAAAAGCCCCCGATGGTGTGGCGGTATTCAACTGTGGATCAGACCAATCGATATAGAAGGCGGACACGGTATAGCTCATGGTGTTGGACGAGCCCTTGAAGCCCACCTCGTAATTGACCACTGAATCACTTTCAAAACTGGTGTAAGAGGGATCATTGCAATAGCGAACGCAGCCCGGAGTCCAGACCGGTGACGCATTGGAGCCGCCACGCCGGTAACCTTCTGAAATCGTACCGTAAACCATTTGCTGTTCATTCAGATGCCAGGCAATGTTGCCCTTGAACAGCACATCGCTGTCTTTCTCGATGTTGGTCACTTCCGGTGCTTCGCCAAAGTCAAACACACTGTCTATCCAGATGGGCAACAGGGTTTGGGAAGTCACTTTGTTCTCGTTATCGAACCAGCGGGCACCCACGGTCAGATCCACTGATTCAGTTGGATGGAAGGTGAGTTCTCCGAAAACTGCCATGTCCTCGAAACTCTTGTCGTAGGTCCAGATGAAGGTGTCATTGCTGGGGCCGTAGAAATCATTGGCCCAGCCACTCACATCGCGCCATTCCTGGAAGCCCAGAATGATGGTGCGCTGAGTGGCATCCCCGGACTGGTCCATGTAATACAGTCCGCCTACCCAGTCGAATGCGCCATCGGTGTTGGAAACCAGGCGGAACTCCTGCACGATCGCATCTTCAGAAGCGGTGCGATACGCCGGAACTGCCGGACGACGGAAACCACCGTATCCGTAGTAGTACAGCCAGGAATGACCGGGCGCCCAACTGATTTCATTGGCCGCGTAAAAGCCAGTGTTATCACTGACACTCTCAAAGCTGCGATCGTAGTAAGACGTGCTCGAGCTCAAGGTGGCGAAGCCCATGTCATAGTCCATTTCCAGCGCGGTCATTTTGGCTTCGTTGGCGGCCGGCTCGAGCACAACGGCGCCTAACTCGTACTTGCCATAGGGCTCACCAAATCCGTTGTTGGCCGTGGTCATCTGCCGGCGGCCACCGAAATCC
>JBGTHE010000233.1:0-3349 GCA_041746335.1 Lysobacterales bacterium
TGTTCCGCCCCAGCCGTAATCGATGCGCAAGTCATGGGCCGCGGGATACAACTGCAACAGGTATTTGCGCACAAAGGATTTAATATTCGCCGGGAAACGCCTGGTGTAGTTCTCACCTCCACCAAAGAGGAATCGACCGTCACCGGTCAGCTTCCAGTAGTTGACCACAAACTTGGCATCGTACATGCACAAGTCCTGCGGGTTGAACAATCTTTGGCGCTGTTCGCTCAGTGGTTCAGTAGCCAGTACGAAGTTATTGATGGGCATGATACGGCCAGCAACGCGCGGCTCCAGTCGGCCCAGGTATCCATTGCAGGCCAGCACCACGTACCGTGCATTTACCCTACCCTCAGCGGTCCGCACGGTGCTGGGTGTAGCCTGGTTATAGCCGGTGACTCGACTGCGCTCATACAACTGCACACCTAGTGAACGAGCCGCCGCAGCCAATCCCAGTGCATAATTCAGGGGATGGAGATGCGCCGAGGCCGTTTCTAGCAGTCCACCAAGAAACACGTCAGTGCCCGCAAGATGCGGGAGTTCTTCAGCTTTTACATACCGGCAATCGAGACCGTAGCGCGATTGCATATGGTCGGCGTGTGCGCGGTACCATTCTGCGTCACTGCGTTTTGCGGCCACTTGCAAATTGCCGCGCTTGAGATCGCAGGAAATCCCAAAGCGCTGGATCAGTTCCCGCACCAGGTCGACGGCCTCGATGCTCAGATCCCAAAGCCGTTTTGCTTCTTGCTGGCCAAACTTTTCTTCCAGCATTTCCTGAGGCTGGCGCTGACCCACCGTACAGTGGCCTCCGTTACGACCGGAGGCACCCCACCCTATCCGCTCAGCTTCCAGCAGCACCACCCGATAGCCGCGCTCCGCCAGGTGTATCGCGGAAGAAAGCCCGGTGTAGCCACCCCCGATGATGCAGACATCGGCGCTTTCCTCACCTTGTAAGACCGGCAACTCCAGGCTGCGGTTAGCGGTGGCGGCGTAGTAAGAATCCGGGTATTCGGAAAGCTGGTTCATTGAAGGATCAATCTGCAGTACGTGGGGAATTTACGCGGGATATTCCGCGGAACGAGCATTGTCCTTGAACCTGCATGCAGTTTTCAAATCAGGCTTTGCCCGCCTCGCACTTGCTGGGCTCTGGACTATACTCTCAAACAACTACAAGCCTGGGAGCGCGCAAATGGCTTTGCGAATGGTTGTGTGGCTGGTATTGCTGGGCAGCTTGCTCAGCTTTTCACGCGCTGACGCTGATGCCCCCTGCGGAAAGGGCTTCCACGACATTACTCCCAAGCAGCGCGCGACCATGACCTCAGTGCTGGAATCTGCGCGGGCAGCGGTGCCAGAACCCCCGACCGGTTGGGTCAGAACCCTCCATGATGACAGCGTGTCGCCCCCGACCGGGGTATGCCTGGATTTCTTCCCGTGGACTTATTCTTACGGCCGCAACTACACGCGCGTCGAGGGCGCCGAGGAGCGCGAACGGGCGGTGGCGGCGGCGGGCGAACAGGTACGGGCCGCAGCCGCCGCACGCCAGCCGCAGGTTGACGCCTACCGGGAAAACATGGCTGAACTGAGTAGGCAGTATAGTGAGGCGGCAACCAGCGGTGATGACGCGAAGTTCCACGCAGCCCACCAAGAGATGGAAGCCTTCCAGGCAGAATATCTGCGCTTCATGGACGAAGACGATTCAGCCAGAATTTTCGAAGCCGCGACCGCGAGCCAGTATCTGGATCTCGAAATGAGCATTCATGTCACGGCCCAATAAGGTTACCAAAGAACCCGCTCCGGCGGACGGCAAGGTGACTTCAGCCGCGGAGCTCCAGGCCATGTTTTACGAAGGCCTGGTAAAAAAAGGGATTCAGGCCCCCGTTGCTGCCTTGCTCACAGCGGATACAGAGATCGTGAGCGAAGACACCGGGCACATCCATTTCGTGCAAACCCTGATCGGCGGAGGCAGGCGTGAGGTTAAGCTCTCCCTGAGGCCTGCGGATCAGGGCGACAAGCCTCGGGTCGCAATGACGCTGGACGAACACGAACCTCGTGGCATTTTTGATGTAGCGGACTGCGATTGCTTCAGCGTTACGCTTGCGAGTCCTTCTGCGGAAAAGAGCGGCGTCGGGCCATGTAGTCGTCAATCAATAGCAAGGCCTTCTGGCGACCCAAACTGGCGTAGTGACCGCAGTGATAGGTTTCTGCTGGAATCTCTTTCAACCGGGCCAGAGTCTCCCGGTACAGTTCCTGATCTGAGTGATACAGGCTATCGAGCAATTCACCGTCATACAGCACATCGCCGGTAAACAGGGTTTTAGTCGCTGCTTCATACAAACACAGAGAACCCGGAGAATGCCCCGGCATGTGAAATACCCGGATCAGGCGATCGCCCAGATCCAGCTCATCGCCTTCGTCGATCAAGCGGCTGGGTGGCGCCGGCAACACGCAGTAATTTGCAAAACTGAAACCCTCATAGGGCAAAGCTGAAAGTGGTTGGTCGCTACCCATCATGCCCTGATATTCCCGCCAGACGGTGTTCTGCGCATCTGGTGCGGACATTGTTTCTGCCTCGGCCGGATGACAGCAACGATGCTCAAATTCATGATGGCTGCCAATGTGATCAAAGTGCGTGTGTGAAGCCACTGCAAGCAGGTGGTTCTGACTGAGGGCAGCCACTCCCTCGCGCAAAGGCACCAAGCCCAGACCTGAATCAATCAACAGATCGCTGTTGCGCCCCTGTACATGCCAGATATTGCAGCGTAGCCCCGGATCAACGTGTTGTTCGTATATAAGGCTGATACCGTCGCCGCATTTGCGGACCGCATACCAATGTGTAGCTACGGTTAAGGTCAAGTTTGAAACACCCGGGTATTCACGCGTTTGACACGACCCGTCCATAATGACACCGATCGATTCGTAAGAGAGTATTCAATACTGATTAGACCTGCAGGAAACTACTGTACCAACCTTGCTCGACTTAAATCGGGAGAGTGAGTCAATCACGAGCGGACCTACGTGGGTAGCAGCACATACTTCCCGCACACTGAACGCTAGACTTTTGCTACTTTAGACCCTGCCTCGAATTTTTTCCAGCCAGAGTCTGTTCACTGATTTGCGTTATGAAGAGAAGCTGATGATACGTACTGAATGCTCTGCCGCCACTGCACTTAACCATACGCCCGCTCTGGATATGGGTGAAATTGATCTGGGTGAAAGCTTTCTGGAGTTCGTGGATGACGTTACCTTCCCCTGCGTGGGGGCCAAGTTCGCTCTGGCCCGAGGCTCCATAGAAGCTCACGAGTTTGGTACCTTGGGTGACCGTGACAATGACCAACCGATATTGGAAGGCCTT
>JBGTHE010000234.1:0-2065 GCA_041746335.1 Lysobacterales bacterium
GCAATGGAACAAGTCATTAACCATCAGGTTGAAAAGTTTAAGGTTCCAGCTCGCCTAAGCACGGTTCCCGCACCGATGTATGCCTCACCCTGGATGGCCCTGTTTTCGCACCTGAAGGCCACTTTAAGCCGGAGCTCTGCATCCTGAACGAGATTCAGTGAATGCTGCTGTCAGCAGGGAATTTTTTCTCCCCTGCCGTCACGGGAAGGTCCAGCCGATTCTCCAGTGGCGGTAATGGACACGTTGAGTAGACATTAAAAGCACAAGGTGGGTTGTAGGCTTTGTTGAAATCTACCAATAAGGTGCCATTCACAGGCATGGCTTCACTATAGAGAAACCGCCCGGCACCATAGGTTTCCCGACCACTGGTGCGGTCGGCGAACAAAAACCATAAAGTGTCCGATTCTTCATCACCAATTGCCGCCAGACGATGAACCTTGCCTGCAGCCTGGAATTCGAAATGGCCATAGATGGGCATGGCCAATATCTGCCCCAAAACGTTGCCAATCTCAATGGTTTGCCCGGTCTCTGCGGCCTCAAACCTGCCTTCCGTTAACCACGGGTACTGGATCTCAAAGTTCTCCACTCCCTGAAAATTCAAGCGGGCTGGAGCCTGCGAATCCGATATCCGCAAGCCATAAGATTCACGGAAAATGACCTGAATGCTCAGATTACCGAAACTAACAACAGTGGGAGCATCAGTGTCATCAGCCAACAATTTTTTTGCGGCTTTGATTGTCTGCCCATCCACGAGAATTCCCGCGTCCGGCTCGGGTGTGAAAACAAGTCCGTCTTCACCCAAATGGATATCTCCCCAGTAAGGCGGGCCACCCGCTATGACCACGGAGTTGTCTGCAGCGCTGCCGATGCTGTTGTTGCCATTCTGTAGCCATTCCAGACCCACCAGGCTGAGCCAGCCATTTTCCTCGCGCAAACCGGCATCGCGATTGGCACGCCACTGCAAAACTTGTTGTTCATGAGTTGCTTCCGGCGTGGCTGCACTGGCAGTGTCAGCTGACAGCCCAACGGGAGCCTGTAAAAGGCAAACAACCAGCGCAACGCTGATTGCGCCAGACAGCCTTTTGTGGACGCTCCAGACCATTTATTTCACTCTACCGTAAATATCTTCAAAGCGAACGATATCATCTTCCCCAAAATAGCTCCCCGTCTGGACCTCTATCAAATGTACATCTTCGCTTCCTGGATTTTCCAGACGATGCTGAGTTTCAACGGGTATATAAGTGGATTCATTGGCGCGCAACAGAAACTCGCGATCACCCAGGCATACCTTGGCGGTTCCACGAACCACAGTCCAATGCTCAGAACGTTTGTGGTGCAATTGCAGAGACAACACCTGGCCAGGCTTCACCACCAGGCGCTTGACCTTACAATCCTCGGCATCTTCCAGAATGGAGTAACTACCCCAGGGACGATGAACAGTTTGATGGTAAACCGCGGATTCATGTTCAAGGTTGGTCAGCTGGTTGACTACCTCTTTCACATCCTGTGCCTTATCACGATGGGCCACCAGTACGGCATCACCAGTGTCTACGATGACCAGATCCCGCACTCCGACCGCGGCAATCAAGCGTTTGTCACTTTGCACAAAGCAGTCATAACTCTCCACCAGAACAGCTTTGCCGTGAATCCGGTTACCTGCCGCATCTGATTCGTACAATTCGGAAATTGCTTTCCACGAGCCAATATCGCTCCAGCCAATATCAGCGCCAACTACCGCTGTATTTCGCGCCTTCTCCATAACGGCATAATCGATGGAGATACTGGGGCACTGCTCAAACAAATCCTGCGGGATTTCCATTGGCAGTTTGGTTTGATCCATGCCATTCCAGCATTGTAAGGCTGCGGCATGAATAGTCGGCGCATGCTCGGCCAAAGCATGCAGATAGGTTTGCGCCGTAAAGGCAAACATGCCGGAGTTCCATTCATATTCCCCCGAAGCTACATAAGCCAGTGCCGTGGCAGCATCGGGCTTTTCCACAAATGCCGCGACTTCGTGTCCGCTTGTTCCGTCAATTGCCGCCCCGCGCCGTATATAGCCATAGCC
>JBGTHE010000235.1:0-2150 GCA_041746335.1 Lysobacterales bacterium
GGCTGTAGTAGGTGCCAAACAGAAGATCGAACAGGGGCAAAGAGACACTGAAGTTCTTGTCGATGCATCCCGGGTCCCTGGTGTGATGCCAGTGGTGATATTTGGGTGTGGTGATGATCTTCTGCAGGCCTGCCATCTCGAACTTCAGGTTGCTGTGGATAAACACCGACTGCAGGGCAAGTATGGGCAAATACCAATTGATTGCCTGGTTGGAGAAGCCCAACAAAACCATCGGAATCAAACTCAGGGATCGGGTTATCAGAACATCGACGATATGCAAACGTGAGCCGGCCAGCCAATCCATGGCCTGCGCGCTGTGATGGATGCGGTGAAAGCGCCACAAAAATGGCACTCGATGGAAGGCCCTGTGTATCCAGTACTGGGTCAGGTCAGTGACCATCATGATGAGGATAACCTGCACAATCAGGGGCAGAGCCGACACCGCTGATTGCAAGCCATCCAGCCCCGAATAGCGTTCAACGGTTTGCGCAGGGATAAACAGCAGCACCACGATCAGGCCATTGAACAGGTGATTGGCAACATAATGTGCCAGGTCCACTCGCCAGCCGTGTCGCAGAATTCCCTGCTGTGGCTTGAGCCTGAAAAACAGCTCGATGTTGATGAACAGCGTGGCCATCAACAGAAGGTCCAGCAGCACCCAGTCCAGGCTCAGGTAAAAGCGCGGTTGCTGGAAGCTCTCCACCAGGGGCACATTGGGTCCGCCGGCCAGCCCGGCCAGCAGGAGACAGCCAAGAGCCACCGCGGCATGAGACCTTTGGTTTGAAAACAATAAAGCAGGAACAGCCAGCAGAAACGTCAGCACCATGCTGGAATACAAAAGGGTGCGAAGTTGGGCCACTTCATAAACCTGCCTGAGCTGCGGAGTCGTCAGGAATTCAGGAAAGTGGAATGCAAAAACACCAAGCAAGCTCATTACGCCCAGGAACGCCGAGGTCCAGGCCATTCCCGCCAGAAATTCCGAACGAACCATTATCGGCACAGCGCGATTATCTCCTGTCCGTCGTGCTATGGCGTTCACAGACCAGCATTCATTTGCCCGTTCGTTCAAATTCAGGTTTTTGCGGCACCAAGATAGCATCAAAACCAGACTAATCCATTGTTTTTATTGAAGTGCTGGCTTGTATTGAGCAGCCGTTTTCACTACCATAGCGCCCTTCTTTGAACACCCCACGCTGAACTGGACATAAAAAGCCCGGTTAAGCTGAATATCTTCCCCGGTTTTCGTATGGCTGCCGCTCAGCCGGGTTGGCTTCGTCCCGAAGCTTTGAAGTTAATCGCAGTCAATCAGATCAAAGGTTAATGCTGTGATTACTACTGCGAACATCACCATGCAGTTCGGCGCCAAGCCACTGTTTGAAAACATCTCCGCCAAATTCGGCAATGGCAACCGCTTTGGCCTCATCGGGGCCAATGGCTGTGGCAAGTCCACTCTGATCAAAATCCTCGGTGGTGATCTGGAGCCATCAGCTGGCCATGTGAAAGTGGATGCTGACGTGCGCCTGGGTAAGCTGCGGCAGGATCAGTTTGCCTTTGAAGAATTCACGGTTATCGATACCGTGATCATGGGCTACACCGAATTGTGGGCCATCAAACAGGAACGTGACCGCATCTACGCACTGCCGGAAATGAGTGAAGCAGACGGCATGAAAGTGGCAGAGCTCGAAGTCGAGTTTGCCGAGCTGGATGGTTACAGCGCCGAGGCGCGTGCCGGTGAACTGCTGCTTGGCCTGGAAATTCCGGAATCACAGCATTTTGGCCTGATGAGTCAGGTAGCCCCGGGTTGGAAGTTGCGCGTATTGCTGGCGCAAGCCTTGTTTGCCGACCCCGATATCCTGCTGCTCGATGAGCCTACCAACAACCTCGATATCAACACGATCCGCTGGCTGGAAAACCTGCTGAACCAGCGAAACAGCACCATGATCATCATTTCGCATGATCGCCATTTCCTCAACAGCGTGTGTACCCACATGGCTGATCTGGATTACGGCGAGTTGCGCGTTTACCCCGGCAATTACGATGACTACATGACGGCCTCCACCCAGGTGCGTGAGCGCCTTCTGTCTGACAATGCCAAGAAGAAAAACCAGATCAGCGAGCTGCAGGCCTTTGTGAGCCGTTTCAGCGCCAAT
>JBGTHE010000236.1:0-6284 GCA_041746335.1 Lysobacterales bacterium
TCTCTCGATTGGGACGCAGAAAGAGCAGGCTTGTGGGCGAGTGATTTGAGTCAGCGGTTGAACCAGGCAAGTCCGGACAGCGTGCAGTACAACATCGTGGTCAATCCGGGAGAAGAAGGCAGCGAGTTGCAGCTGAATAAATTCACCCATGGCGTGACAGAGTCCAAACGCATCAAGCGGGACTTTTTCCTGGGCCCTGAATACCGTTTGATGGGTCGCCTCGCGGACACCCTGTACGGTCTGATCCAGCCAGGAGCCAAGGTGGTACGGGGCAAATCCGAGCACGAGGTCAAGAGTTTCCGACAGGTGTATGACTGGCTGATGGCGGAAAGCCGCAAAGGGCGAAGCATTCAGCGCTTCAAAGGACTGGGTGAAATGAACCCGGAACAGCTGTGGGACACCACGGTAAACCCGGAAACACGGCGATTATTGCAGGTCACAATTGAAGATGCTGTTTCGGCCGACCAGATCTTCACCACCCTGATGGGGGATGAGGTAGAGCCGCGACGGAATTTTATCGAGCGTCATGCTCTGGATGCCACTAACCTGGACGTTTGAATACGCCGCTAATCCGCTGGCACCGTTTCATTTGCCAGCTGCTGCAACGTCTCCAGCAAGCCTGCCTCGCCATCCAGCGGGCGGGTCTGGAATCCCAAACCACGCGCTAAGCTCATGAACTTGCGTCTGGAGCTGATCAGAGTGCAGTTCTCGGCCCGTACGCCGTAGCGGCGCAGGATATCCTCCAGCGCATCCTCGCGATTTCGTCGCTGCGTCAATAAAGAACGACGCAGGTAATAAACACCATCCAGCTTACCGCCGGCATCGGCCAGGCGTTTCCGTATGCTGTCTGGCCCGAGCAAAGCATCATCCGGACTGCCGTGTTCACCACTCCATTGCTCAGGTTGAGGAGCAGTGGCCAGCAGGTGGTAACCTTGTCGAGTCAAAATGGCCAACAGGCGGAACACCCGGTCCGCGGTGGCTTCTTTCATGACAGCGAGAATGTCATCACGGCTGACCAGCAATAATTTGTGTTCGGATTTGCTCATGGGACCTTCACCCTCCTCGATCAGCCGATTCAGGCGAGGACTGAGACATCGGCAATGTTATCGAACAGCGCTTTCAAGCGAGCCAGTAAGTTCAGGCGGTTACGCCGCAACTCAAGATCCTCGTCCATAACCATCACGGCTTCAAAAAAGCGATCGACCGCCGGACCCAGCAGCGCCAGGTGTTTCAAGCAAGCCGCATAATCCGCCGCTTGAAGTAGTGGCTCAAGGAGCTCTTCGGCCTCACAAACTTCGGCGAAAAGTCGCTTTTCTTCTTCAAGAACTAACATATCTTCGGCAATCTGTCCGTCCGGGACATCTTCCGACTTGCGCAAAATATTGGCAATGCGTTTGTTGGCAGCGGCCAGGCTCAGGGCGGACTGCTGACCGATGAATCCGCTCAAAGCACGTAAACGAGCTGCGAGGTCCGGCATATCCGACCAGTCTGAGGCCATAGCGGCATTAATGACGGCGTTCTCCTTGCCCAGGTCACGAAAGTAACTGCGCGCCCGCTCCAGTACAAAGGTCTCGACTTCACTCAGTAAATCAGCGTCGACCATCACACCCTGCTGCCGAAATTGCTCAGCGGCCAGACCCAAGCATCGGGCTGGTGCGATCGGCAGTTCGGCTTCTAATAGGATTCGTACGAGCCCCAAGGCGCCCCGGCGCAACGCAAATGGATCCTTGTTGCCACTCGGGCGCAAGCCGGCCGCAAAGATACCGACCAGAGTATCAGCCCGGTCGGCCAGACTCAGGAGCTGCCCGCCTTTGCTTGCCGGAATGACATCGCCGGCGAAGCGCGGCTGATACTGCTCCTCGATGGCGGCGGCAACTGCACCATCCTCACTCGAGTGCAGCGCATAGTGGCGGCCCATATAGCCCTGCAACTCCGGGAATTCACCGACCATCTGACTGAGCAGATCACACTTGGAAAGCGCTGCGGCGCGTTGGGCGAGCGCAGGTTGGATACCAAAGTCTTCCGCCATCTGTACTGAAAATTGAGCCAATCTCCGTGATTTGTCGCCTAGTGATCCGATCTTGTCTTGGAAAACCACCTGATCAAGAGCCGGGGAAAAATCAGCGAGTGGCCGCTTTTGATCCTGTTGCAGGAAAAAGCGCGCGTCCGCCAGGCGCGGACGAATCACCCGTTCAAAACCTTTCCGAACCTGCTCGGTATCAGCCGACTCCAGATTGGCAATGGCAATGAACCGATTGCTGATGTGCTCGCCCTCAGCCGCCGTCGCCACCGGAAAGAATTTCTGGTGATCCTGCATGCTGGCGATCAGTGCTCTATGGGGCACCGTCAGAAACTCAGCATCGAAACTGCAGTTGATCGCGCGAGGCCACTCTACCAGGTTGTTGACTTCATCCAGCAGGGCAGCGTCTATCTGCACGTTGGCTTCGGCAGCGCGGGCGATTCTCTCGATTTCAGCTTTGCGGACCTGCGGGTCGGCCAGAACCCGCGCACGCTTAAGGACGTTCAAATAGTCCTTTGCCTCGGCTATCGCGTGTGGGCCCGGTGAGTGAATGCGGTGACCACGCGTCTGGCGATCGGCTGAGAGGCCAAACAAGGAACCCTTAAGTATTTCCCTGCCATGCAGCACCACCAACCAGTGCACCGGCCGGATAAAACTGAAATCGTGATCCGCCCAGCGCATGGGTCGGGGTATGGGTAGCTGTTTGAGTGCGTGCTCGAGCAAGGGATAGATCAACTCAGCCAGTGACCTGCCCGGGATAAGCTGCCGAACCACCAGCCAGGCACCTTTGTCGGTTTCCACCGTTTCCAGATCGCTCATTTCCACCCCGGCAGAGCGGGCAAAACCCAACGCAGCGGGTGTGGGCTGGCCATCCGCGCTGTAAGCAACGGCAACGGCCGGACCGCGGCGCTCCTGTTGCTGGTCAACCTGATGACTGGCGGTTTCCGCAAAGTAAAGAGCCAGTCTGCGCGCGGTAGACCAAGAACGGCTGGCGGATGCGTCAAAAGACAGATTTTCTTTTAGCAGGCCCTGGCGCACACCTTCAAACAAAGCTTCACGTATTTGATCCAACGCCTTTGGCGGCAATTCCTCACAGCCGATTTCAATCAGGAGATCAGCTGAATTGTGCTCGGCAGGCCCGCTCATGGTCGCGTCTCCGGCTTCAGTCCCGGAAAGCCCAATGCCTCGCGGCGCGCGTAATAGCATTCGGCCACACGCTTGGCCAGGTCGCGTACGCGCAGAATGTAACGCTGCCGTTCGGTAACGGAAATGGCACGACGGGCATCGAGCAAATTGAAGGTATGGGAGGCTTTGAGCACCTGTTCATAAGCGGGCAGAGGCAGGTCTTTCTCTACCAGCTTTTGTGCTTCACGCTCACAGTTATCAAACCAACCAAACAAAGAGGCCACATTCGCCTCTTCAAAGTTGTAATGCGATTGCTCAATCTCATTTTGCAGAAAAACCTCACCATAAGTTACGGTGCGGCCACCAACATCGGTCCAAACCAGGTCGTAAACGCTATCCACTCCCTGCAAGTACATGGCCAAGCGTTCGGTACCGTAGGTGATTTCCCCCAGCACCGGCCGACATTCCAGGCCGCCTGCCTGCTGAAAATAGGTGAACTGGGTGACTTCCATACCATTGAGCCAAACCTCCCAACCCAGGCCCCAGGCACCTAAAGTGGGTGACTCCCAGTTATCTTCAACAAAGCGGATGTCATGGATTTTCGGATCAATGCCAATGGCGTCCAGCGAACCCAGATACAGTTCCTGAATGTTGTCCGGCGCGGGCTTCATTACCACCTGATACTGGTAGTAATGCTGCAGTCGGTTGGGATTTTCCCCATAGCGGCCGTCGGTCGGTCGGCGGCAGGGTTGGACATACGCTGCGTTCCACGGCTCCGGCCCGATGGATCGCAAAAAAGTGGCGGGATGAAAAGTGCCAGCCCCGACTTCGAGATCCAGGGGCTGTACCAATACACAACCCTGCTCGGACCAATAGCTGTCGAGCTGTTTGATGAATTGCTGAAATGTCATGAAACGTCCGCCACAGGGGAAGGCGGACTAGTATAGTCAATGTATAGTCAATGACCCAGCCGGCCTAGAGCCGCACGACTCTTGGCCGCGAGAAATTAACTGCGCAAGGGTTACAATGCAAAGTGGCCGCGATCGAAACCTGCGTGGCTCATGGTTGGGGAAAGCTACGCCGGGTGTAGTATTCGGACTCGTGGAATGTAGCAGGCCACTAAATAACCGGCTCCACAACAAAAACCGTGCCGTCCACGCCGATTACCCGCACGCGGGTGCCGGCCGGCAAATCCGGGCCCTTCACTTTCCAGGTGGAATCGTCTACTACTACTTTGCCGGTGCCGTTGGTGATGGCGTGGTCCAGGGTAAAAATGCGGTCCTGGTATTGCAAACCCCGCTGATTGAGCAAGGGCTGCTCGGATACCGGGGGATGGGTTTCGCGATATTTGCGCCAGGCTACGACGGCGATTACGGACAGGACACCAAAAGATACCAGCTGAAGCTGCAGCGACATACCGGGAATCAGCAACACCAGAAAGCCGACTGCGGCCGCGGCAATGCCCACCCAGAGAAAAAAGAAAATCGGACTGGTTAGTTCGAGAATGAGCAAGACCCCGGACAGTATCCACCAGTGCCAGAAAACCACAGGCCCCCAATCACTCATTTCAAGTTCCCCGGTTGTTTGGTGCCGGCCTGGTTCCAGGCTTCCTTGCCCACCTCGGCAATTCCCGCCAGGCTGGATAATATGCCGGTGGCTTCCATGGGCAGCAGCAGGGTTTTCACATTGGGGCCGTTGGCAAAGGCCGTCAGCGATTCGACGTACTTGAGCGCCACAAAGTAATTGATGGCCTGGATGTCGCCGGCAGCAATGGCGCTAGATACCATGGTGGTGGCCCTGGCTTCAGCTTCGGCCGACCGTTCGCGGGCTTCGGCATCGCGAAAAGCGGCTTCTTTGCGGCCTTCTGCATCCAACACAGCCGCCTGCTTGTCACCTTCAGCGCGCAGGATCTGCGATTGCCGGTGACCCTCAGCTTCCAGAATCGTGGCCCGCTTTTCACGCTCGGCCTTCATCTGGCGCGCCATGGCATCGACCAGATCCATCGGCGGGCTGATGTCCTTGATCTCGATGCGAGTGACTTTCACGCCCCAGGGCGTGGTGGCTTCGTCGACCACCGACAACAGGCGTGCATTGATTACATCGCGGTTGGACAGGGCATCGTCCAGGTCCAGTGACCCCAATACCGTACGGATATTGGTCATGGTCAGGTTCAGGATCGCATTCTCGAGATGATGCACCTCGTAGGCGGCCTTGGCCGCGTCCAATACCTGGAAGAACATCACGCCATCCACGGTGAGCAAGGCATTGTCCTTGGAGATCACTTCCTGCCTGGGCACGTCTGCTACCCGTTCCATCATATTGATGCGGTGGCCGATGCGATTGATGAAGGGCAGCACAAAATGAAAGCCCGGACGCAGGGTTTTGGCATAGCGGCCAAAACGCTCCAGGGTGTACTCGAAACCCTGACGCACAATGATGACCGAGGTGCGAACAACGGTGAGGCCCAGCACTGCTACCACTATGGCCCAGATCATCGTGTTTTCAAACATCGCCTGTCTCCCTGAAAAGTTATAAGTGGCTGCGGTAACATAGCCTCAGTCAGCCTGAGGCCAGTTCCGTGCGCCTGTTCAAACCAAGATTGCGGGGCGGACCGATCTTCCGGGTTCAACATAGCAGAAATATGCCTGATATCGCATGCGCCAAAAGTCACCAACTCGGAAGTCATCAATCGAGGGACCCTCAGGTAAACGCAGCAGTGAACGCACCGCATGATGAGTGATCGCGATCAGCTGTTCGAAAAACCACCCCCGGGCATGCAGGATTTTGTTTTTGATGAACGAGTCGTGCGCGTATTTCCAGACATGATCAACCGTTCGGTACCGGGCTATGGCCTGATCCTGCCGATGCTGGGCGTGCTGTCGCGGCGCTCGGTGCAACCGGGCAGCCGGGTTTACGACCTCGGTTGTTCGCTGGGCGCCGTCAGTCAGGTGGTGCGCCAATCCATCGCGGTGCCCGATGTGCGAATCATTGCAGTGGACAACTCCGCTGAGATGCTTAAACGCTTTGCTGCGTTGCTGGAGGAACAGGATCAGCACAATGATCGCCCCGCCATTGAAATGGTGCTGGGTGATATCAGCGACACACCCATTGAAAATGCCAGCCTCAGCGTGCTGAACTT
>JBGTHE010000237.1:0-3237 GCA_041746335.1 Lysobacterales bacterium
CACACGATCTGAATCGAGCGGATCCACAAACAATTCATGGTAATACTGCGGACTGGTGGTGGTGCGTTCCGACTGTTTAACCCAGTGTTCGCCAAAATCGTCGCTCCGGTAGACGCCCTGTTCATCTTTGGCGGCCTCCACAATGGCATAGACCACCGAAGGATCAGAGGGAGCCGCGGCCAGGCCGATCCGCCCCATCTCACCTTCCGGCAAGCCATTGCTGATCTCACGCCAGGTTTTGCCCCCATCGCTGGATTTGTGGATGCCACTGCCCGGGCCACCATTGATCAGGGTCCAGACATGCCGGCGCCGCTGGTAAGTACTGGCCAGAAGGGTATCGGGTTGATCGGGGTGTATGACAAACTCATTCACGCCGGTATCGGCGTCTATTTGCAGCACCGCTTTCCAGGTGGCGCCTGCATCCGTGCTTTTATAAAGGCCACGATCTCCACCGGCATTCCACAAGGGGCCTTGCGCCGCGACATATACGGTGTTGTCATCCCTGGGGTCGAAACGGATCATCGAAATATGACCCGAGCCCTCCAATCCCAGGTTTTGCCAGCTGTTACCGCCATCAAGTGAGCGGTAAACGCCATCACCGTAGCCTACGCTGCGTTGGGAGTTGTTTTCACCACTGCCCACCCACACCACTTCCGGGTTGGAAGGCTGCAGTGCAACCACCCCGGTGGCATAGGAACCTTCATTCCGGAAAACGTGTGTCCAGGTTATGCCATCGTTGGTGGTCTTCCATACACCCCCGCTGGCGACAGCGACGTAATAGGTAGCCGGCTTGCCAGGATGAAAAGCGAAATCCGAGATGCGTCCGGAAGTCAGTGCCGGGCCTATGGAGCGCAGCGGAATGCTGGCCAGTGGATGATCATCTTCACTGCCTGCCTGCAGTTCACAAGCCGTGAGACAGACAAAAGACATCAGGATGAGAGCACGCTGAGCGTTGAACATGGGCTTTTCCGGCTGACAAATTGGCGCCCAGTTTACGCAAATAAATCCGCTGTAACACCCTGCCAAAAGTATTAACTGGCCTAGCCGTATTTACCTGACCTTGACCCACATTTTCTTTTGCACGAAATCCGTGGTGCTGGCAAAACGGATGGACGAAGTGGTGCTGCGCAGCAATTCACCACTGTCCGGGTCATGCCAGAATTCAAAACTGTATTGACGGCCCTGGGGCTTGCTACCGCGTAATCGATACTCATAGAGTAAACCACTGGGAGGTCCGCTGCCCTCATCGAGGATTGCGGTGGGTTGACCCAGGAAGTCAAGAATTTCCTGACGGCTGGGCTGCCCCGATAAATCTGCATCCGACAGATCGATTTCACCACTGCGACCCAGCACCAGCCATTTCGAACGACAGACATTCTCGGCGTGGCGGTCCAGCAGGTCTGGTGCCAGCACGTATGCAAAGCGCCTGTCCATGATCACTTCATGAAGCAGAAAATTGGCTCCTGCGGGCTCGAATTGCATGGCTACTTCCAACTGATCAACCGCGGGATCGGCTATAGCGCCCTCCGGCAGGACCTTATCAACCAGCCAGTTCATATTTTTTTGTTGCGCACTTTGTTGGGAGCTGCTGGGTGCCGCTCCGGCCAGCCAGACCACATCCTTATCCAGTAACACGGGATGGTTGAGGCTGATGCGAAAATTGCCTTGCAGGGTCAAACTGAAATGACTGGAGTAATTGCAGAACTGTTGCTTGAATTCGTAAAGGCGGGTAAGCAGACAACCACTCAGAAGAAGACTGGCCAGCAATGCGGTTAGCACCGCCCTGCTGACAATCCGGCGATTATTTGCCGGGATTGCGTTCCTTGTAAGAGCGGACGGCATCGTTGAAGCGCTGCGCCACACGTTCTTCCATATCGACCGAGTAGTTGAAGGATGCGACCAGCGCCTGTTTATTTCCGGGTGTCAATTCGGCACCCGTCTCGGCGGCCTGCATGCATTCACGGTAAACGGCAAGTGCTGCCTGAAAGTCAGCTACTTGCTGTTTGGCGGCAATCAGCTCGTCGTAGGTGGCTTCGGGAGCGATGGAATCGGGCGCGGCAGGCAACACGCAGGCTTGAGCGGATTGCGGCAATACCACGGTGTAATCTTCTTCAGTGGCATCCTGCGCCACAGCAATGTTGAGCGACAGACTGGCTGCCAGGACGAGAAGGGTTTTATTCACGTTTAATAACTCCTGAAGGAAACTCCGGCGATTATAGCCGAATCGTGGCAAGGGAAAAGCCCGGGGCAAACCGGACTCGCAGATGGCAATTGTGCCAGTTGCCGCTGAACTGGCACTGAATCCAGGACGAGCCAGCCGCTGTGAACCTTGAGTAAAAACCTGAATGCAGCTACGAGGGATCCAATCCCATAGTTGACAATGCCTTCGACAGACGGGAATCTACCGCGTTCAGACACATTGCCGGAGTTGCGCATGTCATTCACAATTTTCCCGTTGAAACCGACCCGCATTTTTGCCCTCGCACTTTTATTTAATGCAGTCTGCGCCCAAGCAGCGCTGGACGCGGACCTGTTACATGGATTGGAAGCGCGCAGTATAGGCCCGGCCGCTGTCAGCGGTCGCATTACCGCTATTGACGTGGTGCGTTCCAATCCTCGCAAAATGGTGATCGGCGCCGCTACGGGTGGTGTGTGGATCTCCGACAATGGCGGCCTGACCTGGACGCCGGTTTTCGATGAGGAGCCAGTAGCCTCCATAGGCGCACTGGCCATTAACCAGCAGAATCCGGACATCATCTGGGTGGGCACCGGTGAAGGCAATGTGCGCAACTCCACCTCCATCGGCGCGGGCGTTTTCAAATCCATGGATGGCGGGCGCAGCTGGAAACAGATGGGCTTGGCCGCCAGCGAGCGCATCAACCGGATCGCCTTGCATCCGGATAACCCGGGAGTCGCCTATGTCGCCGTCATGGGAACATTGTGGGGTGAAAACGAAGAGCGTGGCATCTATAAAACCAGCGATGGCGGAGCCACTTGGGAAAGGGTGTTGTATACCGACCAGAAAACCGGCGGCACCGATGTAAAGCTTGATCCTTTCAATCCTGAAAAAGTTTATGCCAGCATGTGGCAATTTCGCCGCTGGCCCTACTTCTTCAAATCCGGAGGCCCCGGCTCTGGCCTGTACATTTCATGGAACGGTGGCCAGGACTGGAGCCGCAAAACCGAAGATCATGGTTTGCCCAGCGGCGAACTGGGGCGTATCACGATCGCTCCATC
>JBGTHE010000238.1:0-2945 GCA_041746335.1 Lysobacterales bacterium
CTTTTCGACCGGCCAGAACCGCGACGAATCAGGCGTGAGCATTTCGTCCATCACGTACAGCTTGCCGTCCTCGTCCAGACCAAATTCAAATTTGGTGTCGGCAATGATGATGCCGCGCTGGAGGCCGTGGCCTACGCCAAAGCGGAACAGGTCTATGGTGGCGTCTTTGACTTTGGCAGCCATCTCAACGCCGATCAGGTTTTCCATGGCCTGATAGCTGATGTTTTCATCGTGCTCGCCCGCAGGTGCTTTGCTGGATGGGGTAAACAATACGCGCGGCAGCTTGTCAGCCAAAAGCAGGTTTTTGGGTAATTCCATGCCACAGATACTGCCGGTGGCCTGGTAATCCTTCCAGGCTGATCCGATCAGAAATCCCCTGGCCACCGCTTCAACCGGCAAGGGTTTGAGGCGTTTCACCACTACCGCCCGATCACGCAACGCGTAGCGAACTGCCGGGCGTTTGATTACATCATTCACTTCGATGCCAGTCAGGTGGTTGTCGATGATATGGCTGGTGCGTTCAAACCAGAAGTTCGACAACCTGGTTAACACTTCCCCTTTGCCCGGAATGGGGTCTGGCAGTACGACGTCGAAAGCTGACAAGCGGTCAGAAGCCACAATCAGCATCAGCTCATCGCTGATGGCAAAGCTGTCGCGCACTTTGCCCTGGTGTATCAGCGGGAACCCGCTGACCATGCTGTGATGGTAACCGCTTAAAACTGTGGTCAATGCCTTGCTCCTGGTAACAGCTCAAACTCCCAAGCCGAAGTCAAGCCCGAAGCTGCTTCGAATTCTTTGCAAAAGATCGTCGGCATTATACCCTTCGACGCCTGCCACACGATCAGGGATAATCCTCGAAGTCCGTCACCAATTGGTGTTTTCATTGTCAGCATGAATGGGTCAAATTTCAATCTGCCGCGTTTCTTCTGGGGCAAGCTGATAGGCGGCATCCTCGGCCTGTTGCGTGGCGGTATTACTGGCGCTCTGCTGGGTGTCCTGTTTGGCCATTTCATTGATCGTTTTATTCAGGGGTTGTCCGGAGTGCAGGGCACTCAGGATGCTTTTTTCCAGGCCCTGTTCTGCTCGCTGGGCTATCTGAGCAAAGCGGATGGGCATGTGTCGGAATCTGAAATCCGCATGGTGGAAAATCTGATGCAGCGGATGCAGATCAGCGGCGAAGACCGGCAAAAAGCCATCCGCTTTTTCAACCAGGGCAAACAGCCCGACTTCCAGTTGCAGGACGCGCTGGCCCATTTCACCCGCCTGTCGCTGGCGCGTCGTGATTTGCGCCAGATGTTTCTGGAAATCATGGTAGAGGCGGCTTTTTCCAGCGATGGCCTGACCGCAGCTGAGCAGACAGTGCTGGAACAGGTGGCCCGCGAGTTGCATATCCCGGCCAGCATGCTGGCGGCCATGTTGCAGGCTCGGCAGGCGGGCCGCAGCTATTCGGCCGGCGGCCAAAGTGGTGGTGGCCAACGCGCTGGTGCCGGAGTGCAGCGGGTCAGCCTGCCGCAAGCCTATGCACAACTCGGGCTAACGCCCACTGCTACTGATGCGGAGGTGAAGAAGGCTTACCGCAAACTGGTGAGTCAATATCATCCCGACAAGCTGGTATCGCGCGGCCTGCCGGAAGAAATGATGGAGATGGCCAAAACCCGCGTGCGAGACATCAATACTGCGTACGAGCAGATCAAGCAGGCCAAAGGTATAAAATAATGGCGGCACCTCCGTGTGCCGCGAACAAATTGGCTTCGAATTATTCATCCATAAATGCCAACGCAAAGCCCGACAGAAAGGAACACGGAATGAAACAGTCAACCGTCATTGCCCCTTCAATACTTTCAGCCGATTTCGCGCGCCTAGGTGAGGATGTCGGTGCGGTGCTGGCTGCAGGTGCCGACTGGGTGCACTTCGACGTAATGGACAATCACTACGTACCCAACCTTACCATCGGCCCAATGGTTTGCCAGGCTTTGCGCAAATACGGCATCACCGCGCCCATTGATGTACACCTGATGGTTGAGCCCGTGGATGAAATCATTCCGCAGTTCGCGGCCGCCGGTGCAACCCTGATCAGCTTTCACCCCGAAGCCAGTCGCCATGTGGACCGCACGATACAGCTCATTCACGATCAGGGTTGCAAAGCCGGCCTGGTGCTGAATCCGGCCACACCGGTGGAGCAGTTGAACTGGGTGCTGGACCAGCTGGATCTGGTCCTGCTGATGTCAGTCAACCCGGGTTTTGGTGGGCAGTCGTTCATTCCTTACATTCTCGACAAGCTGCGCCACGTCCGCGCCATGATCGATCAGTCCGGTCGTGACATACGGCTCGAAGTCGACGGCGGCGTGAAAGTAAATAATATTGCAAACATCGCTGCTGCCGGTGCCGATACCTTTGTAGCTGGCTCGGCCATTTTCGGTTCGAACAGCTACGAGGCCACCATCAGTCAAATGAAGCAATTGACGGGTTGAAGGCGAGTTCATTCCCAGCCTGTTCCACAGGCAATGCCGTCACAACATAGCGCAATGGCCCGCCGACGGTGCCGGCATCGAAGGGGTAACACGTCACCAGGCTTAGCCTGCGCAATCCCGGTTCCAACACCAGTTCCGAATTTCTGCTGTCGATGATTTCCAGCGTAACCACCTCAAACGTTTGCACACCGGCTGAGGTTTCCAGCCGGAGTTGATCGCCTGCTCGAAGCTCCTGCAGAAAAGCAAAGTGAGTGTCGCGATGACCGTTGATGATCCAGTCCTGTAATCGCAGGCTGTGCTGCGCCAGCGTAGGCCCGAAGGCGAGATTCCGGCCAGAACTCCCTTCCAGAACGATCTGCTCAATGTTCAGCCGCGGCACCTGTAATTGCCCCAATGCATGCGTATCTGCCCAGGGCCAAGGGCGCGCATTCAAACCTTTTTTTTGCGTTTCCCAGCTGCGTTGCAACAGTACTT
>JBGTHE010000239.1:0-3405 GCA_041746335.1 Lysobacterales bacterium
GATCCCTTTGGTAACGCCGCCCACTGTGCGCTGCAATTCGATCTGGTCGGCGAAGACGTACTGATCACCGGCGCTGGTCCCATAGGTATTATCGCCGCCGGCATCTGTCGCCATATCGGGGCCCGGCATGTGGTGATTACCGACGTCAATGACTATCGTCTGGGCCTGGCCAAGGAAATGGGTGCCAGCCGCACCATCAACGTTAAGCGCGAGTCCGTGGCTGATGTGGTCAAGGAATTGCATATTGACGGTTTCGACGTAGGTCTGGAAATGTCGGGGAACCCGCAAGCCTTCAATGACTTGTTGAAGCACATGTACCATGGCGGTAAGGTCGCGCTTCTGGGCATATTGCCCGAAGGCACAGCCTGCGACTGGGACCAGATCATTTTCAAGGGTCTGGAGCTGCACGGTATCTATGGCCGCCGAATGTACGAAACGTGGTACAAGATGACGCAAATGGTACTGACCGGTTTTCCACTGCAGCGGGTTTTGACGCACCATATTCCCATTGATGATTTTGCCTCCGGCTTTGAATTAATGCGGGCCGGCAATTGCGGCAAGGTGGTGTGTGACTGGACAGGAAGCCAATAACGTGAGCGAACAAAGCACTGTCAAGGCCATGCAAAGCCTCGAATCCACTCTGACCGAAATCCGTGCCGCAGGCTTATATAAAGAAGAGCGCGTGATCACCACGCCGCAGCGCGTTCGTATCAAAGTGCAAGGCGGCCAGGAAGTGCTTAATTTCTGCGCCAATAATTACCTTGGCCTGGCTGACCATCCCGAGGTGATTGCCGCGGCGCAAAAAGCATTACAGGAATACGGATTTGGTCTCGCCAGCGTCCGTTTCATCTGCGGCACCCAAGATTTACACAAAGAACTGGAACAAACCATCTCAGATTTCTTTGGCACCGATGATGCGATCCTATACACCTCTTGCTTCGATGCCAATGGGGGCTTGTTCGAAACCCTCCTGGGCCCTGAAGATGCCATCATTTCAGATGCGCTGAATCACGCTTCCATCATCGATGGAATCAGGCTTTGCAAGGCACGCCGATATCGCTATTCCAATAGCGATATGCAGGAACTGGAAGAAGCATTAAAGGCCAGCCAGGATTGCGGCATTCGCCTGATCGCCACTGATGGCGTGTTCAGCATGGATGGCTATATCGCCAGGCTGGACGAGATTTGTGCATTGGCCGAGCGCTACGATGCGCTGGTTATGGTAGACGACAGCCATGCCACTGGATTTATTGGGAAAACCGGCCGGGGTTCAGCAGAACATCATGCCGTAATGGACCGGATCGATATTTTCACCTCCACCCTGGGCAAAGCATTGGGGGGGGGATCTGGTGGGTTCACGACCGGCAGAAAAGCAGTGATCGAACTTCTGCGGCAACGCTCGCGGCCCTATCTGTTCTCCAATACGCTGCCACCGCCGCTGGTGGCTGCTTCCATCCGCGTTTTTGAAATGCTCAGTGCCACCACCAGCCTTCGCGACCAGCTTGAAGAAAATACTCACTATTTCCGGAAGGGCATGACGCAGGCGGGTTTTGACATCAAAGCGGGGATCCATCCTATTGTGCCCGTGATGCTCTATGACGCCCCGCTGGCGCAGGAGTTTGCCCGTCGATTGCTAAATGAAGGGGTTTACGTGATCGGGTTCTTTTTTCCGGTTGTGCCCAAAGGTGAGGCGCGGATTCGAGTACAGATATCTGCGGCTCATCAGCGCTCTGATCTGGACCAGGCCATCGCTGCGTTCACACGCGTTGGGAAAGACTTGCGAGTAATTTGAGCGAAGGCCCAAATTGCCGCGCCCGCTACGTTGGTGTGATTGCCATCCTTGAATTATCAGAGAGTGCGCGACAAAACCTCAGGCCTGGAGCTCTTCACGAACGGTCGCAGCCAACTGCTCGGCCAGACTTTGCACCTGGGCGGAATCTGATCCTTCCAGAGTTACCCGTATCAGAGGTTCAGTTCCAGATGCTCGCAGTATGACTCTACCCTTGCCGTTCAGCGTGGTCTCGATATCGCGCACCGCCGCCTGAATTCGGGATGAAGCCTGCATGCGCTCTGCCGCACCCGCTGCCACCGGCACATTGATCATGGTCTGAGGAAATTTGTTAAAACCCTCGGACAACTCAGCCAGGCTGGCGCCGGTCCTGATCATGATTTCGAGAACCTGCAAAGCGCTGACAATGCCGTCGCCCGTACTGGTTCGATCCAGGCACAAAATGTGCCCTGAAGCTTCGCCACCCAGTTTCCAGCCCTGACGACTCAGCTCACGGTGGATGTGTCGGTCACCAACCGCGGTGCGCTGGAACGAAATGCCGCGCTCACGTAATGCCAGCTCCAGCCCAAAATTGCTCATGACTGTGCCAACAACTCCCCCTACCAGGCTCCCCTGATCCTGACGGGCTTTCGCGATAATGAACAACAGCTGATCACCATCCACCAGGTTGCCCTGATGATCCGCCATTACAACCCGATCGCCATCTCCATCCAGTGCAATTCCGACATCCGCACCGCAATCCAGCACCCGCGCCTGCATGGCGGACGGATGAGTAGAACCACATTGATCGTTGATGTTGGTCCCATCAGGTTCGTCGCCCATCCCATAAACTTCGGCGCCGAGTTCCCGCAATACTAATGGTGCTACCCGATAGGTGGCTCCATGTGCGCAGTCCAGCACGACATTCACGCCGCCAAATGAGGTCCCGAAAGGCGTGGTGCCCTTGCAAAATTCGATGTAGCGTCCCGCAGCGTCATCCACTCGCGCTGCTTTGCCCAAGCGGGCTGAGGGCACGGTTGTGAATGGCAAGTCCAACTCAGCCTCTATAGCTGCTTCCAGTTCATCGCTTAATTTTTCACCCACAGCTGAGAAAAACTTGATGCCATTGTCCGCGTAGGGGTTATGTGAGGCAGATATCACAATGCCAGCGCAGGCATAGAGTGTGCGGGTCAAATGAGCTACAGCCGGGGTAGGCATCGGCCCCAGCAGCAGGACATTGGCTCCAGCAGCTGCCAGCCCCGCTTCGAGAGCAGATTCAAACATATATCCGGATATGCGTGTGTCCTTGCCAATGACGACAGAGCGGCGGTCACTGGTGGCAAGGACCACTCCTGCTGCCCGGCCAAGGCGCAACATGAAGTCAGCGGTGATAGGGGATTCGCCCACCCGGCCTCTGACTCCGTCTGTTCCAAAGTATCGATTTGTCATGCGCAGATTCTAAACCCTGTGAGAAGAATTCGCTGCCCCAAAAATGCAGCACGATAGCCGTGATTAGGTCGTTCCCCGATTATCAGTGGAGATCCGGCAAAAAGTGTGGCAAAAATGCATGTCATTAATCTTTACTCAAGGCTTGGATAACTTTCAGCGCATCCAGCGTGGCCCGCACGTCGTGCACC
>JBGTHE010000240.1:0-12600 GCA_041746335.1 Lysobacterales bacterium
CCGGTCCATGAGGCACCGCCGACTGGTGAGATTTCTACCGGCACCCAGGCCGACAACACGGAGAAATCCCGCCAGTCGCTGACGGTGGGGTGGTGAATGGTCACTTTACCGCCCGGCAAATCCAGCGTTCTTGGATAGTCCGGTGGTTCTGCCGCCCAAACGGTGCCGCAGAGCATAAACAGCCCGGTAAAGCACAGCGGCAGTCTTGCTGAGAGGATTCGCATCTGCGCTCGGCAGGCAGCAAATTTGAAAATTGCGATCATGAAGTCAAAGTCCCTGGCGGTTAACTCAGGAAAATTCTGAACTGACCCGAGTTTTCTGAGCGATGCTGAATTCCAGCATTCCGCACCTTACCTGAAGCTTTCGATTACGGAAACACCCTGGTTACAAGGATCCGCTCCAAAAAGTCTTCAAAGCGCATACGCAGATCAACGCGGGAGCGAAGGTTCGCGCTATGCTAAGGCGATGAGCTTTTCAGCCACCGCCCAAGCTAGCGCTGCAAAGAATGGAACCGTGGAATCGCCTGCCGCGAACTGGTGGGTCTACATCATTCAGTGTGACGACGGCTCCCTGTACACCGGTGTGAGCACCGATCCGCAGCGACGCTTTGAAGAACACCGGATGCACCCGCTCGGTGCCAAGTATTTCAACGGTCGCCAGCCATTGGCAATTGTTTACACAGAATCCGGTCATACGCGCAGCTCGGCTTGCAAGCGGGAGGCGGCGATCAAGAAGTTAAAAAGACCTGCCAAATTGGAGCTGCTTTACTCCAGCGCGGAAAGCAAAGTCGGCTGACGGTTTCACGGGCACTCTGCCAGGACCCATGCTGCACATGCGCCTGCTTTTTCCCGATCCGCTGCCCAAGCTTCGAGCCAAGTTCTGGGCGAGGCCATGAACTCGTCCGCGCCAACCAGCAGAAAACTTTTTCTGACACCCAATCGCCTGACTCTCAACAACTGGCGAGGCGATCTTTATGGCGGCCTGACAGCAGCCATTGTGGCTCTGCCCCTTGCCCTCGCTTTCGGTGTCGCTGCCGGTGCCGGGCCAATCGCCGGGTTGTATGGAGCCATTTGCGTTGGGTTGTTCGCCGCTTTGTTTGGCGGCACGCCCAGCCAGATCTCCGGCCCCACAGGCCCGATGACCATCGTATCCGCGTCCATTTTTACCCAGTTTGCAGCTCAACCCTCGGTTGCATTCACCGTGGTGATGATGGCTGGTGTTTTTCAAATGATGTTCGGTTATTTTCGCCTCGGCCGCTTCATCAATCTCATGCCCTACCCGGTGATATCCGGATTCATGACGGGCGTGGGTTGCATCCTCATCATCATGCAGCTGGATCCACTGCTGGGCTATGCCAGCCAGCAATCGGTGGTCAATGCCCTCAGCGTGTTGCCCAACGATTTGTTGCGTCCTAACCTCAATGCCCTACTGATCGGCTTGTTGGCATTGGCTTTGGTGCAGTTCCTGCCACGCCGCGTTACTCGCATCGTACCCGGCACCCTGCTCGCGCTGGTGGTCTGTACCTTGCTTGGCCTTTTGCTCACCGATCTGCCGGTGCTGGGGCAAATTCCCTCCGGATTACCCCAGTGGCAAATTCCCAGCTTTGATTTCTCCCTGCTGAACCAGATGCTGGTTTCAGCAGCCGTGTTGGCCGCTCTGGGTTCCATCGACAGCCTGCTGACTTCGCTGGTAGCTGACAGCATGACTCGTGACTTTCATGACTCCGACAAGGAACTGGTGGGGCAGGGCCTGGGGAATCTGGTGGCAGGCTTCGCCGGTGGCCTGGCCGGAGCCGGGGCCACTATCCGAACACTCTCCAATATCCAGGCCGGAGGACGCACTGCACTGTCCGGTGTGCTCCACGCCGTGGCGCTGCTGGCCATCGCATTGGGTCTGGCACCTTTGCTCACTCAGGTTCCTTATGCCGCATTGGCAGGCTTACTGATCAAGGTCGGTATCGATGTGATCGACTGGCGCTTCATCCGTCGGCTCCATCGTGCTCCACGTATCGATTTCGCGCTGATGCTGGTGGTGCTGCTGCTCACGGTTCTGGTGGATGTGGTCACGGCGGTAGGCGTGGGTGTGGTTCTGGCCAGCCTGGCGCTGGTGAAGGAAATGGCAGAAGTGCAAATGGAGTCCATGCACAGCCTCGATAATCCGCAGCACGAGCGTTTATTCGATGCTGAGACTGCGGCGATGTTCGTCAAGCACCGCAACAAGCTGATGTTCCTGCATCTCTCGGGTCTGATCAGTTTTGCAGCTGCGAACGAATTGACGCGTCGCTTTAAAGTCGTGGGTGATTACCAGGTTCTGATCATTGATCTGCTGGATGTGCCACGCATGGACGGCAGTGCAGCCCTGGCGCTGGAAGAAATAATCCAGCGCGCTCTGGATGAAGACCGGCGTGTGCTTATCACCGGCATGACGTTTCGCGTGGCCCGCTTGCTGGAGCGCATGGGAGTACTTGACGAAGTACGCGAAACCGAGCGCTTCAATACCCGCGCGGAAGCCATCCGCGCAGCGGTAACTCCCTTCGAGTCCACCAATCAATGAAGATGGAAGGCATGATGGATGCCAAGATGCCAGGATGAATACCGGCATTAGGGCTGTCACTGGCTTGCGGATAGGTCTAGAATCCAGCGCAACGCTGGCCTGGCAGGCAATCCACTCAACAATGCGTCAATCTGCAGTCATTCTTCAACCATTCTTGTGCAGCCTGATGTGCTGTCTGTTTTTGGTAAGTCCCATTACCCTTTTTGCCGGCCCGGCTTCGGACCAGGCAATGGCTGATGAGTACGCCGAGTTTTTCAAAGCCGAATTCCTGATCGAGAACCTGGTGGGTGGTGCGTTTGCGGTGGTGTCGCGCGATGGCATCCTGCGCAGTGGCAGTTTCGGCCACACTGATATCAGCCATAAACAGGAAGTGAACCCGGACACTGTGTTCCGCATTGCTTCGGTCTCCAAGACCTTTGCGGCTGGCCTTACGGCTCAACTGGTGGCCGATGGCCAGTTGGGTTGGACGGATCCTGTTAACCGTTATGTGCCCGGCTTTCACATCAAGGGTGATGCTTCCCGCATTCGCGTTGAAGATCTGCTGGGCCAGAGTTCGGGACTGATCTCACATGCCTATGACAACCTGATTGAAGATGGCGTGCCTACCGAGCAAATTTACCAGCGTCTGGCCGATCTGCCTTATACCTGTCCTCCCGGCAGCTGTTACAGCTACCAGAACAGTGTGTTCAGCCTGATCCAGCCGGTGGTGGAAAGCATCACCTCCAGCAGTTATGAATCACTGCTTGAACAACGCATTTTCAAACCGCTGGACATGCAGACCGCGTCGGTGGGCTACGAGCCCTTCCTGGCTAGTAGCAACCGTGCCCAGCCACATGTGAAAAGCAATGGCCAGTGGCGCACCGTAAAAGTACTGCCCAATTACTATCGTGTGGCCCCCGCTGCCGGCGTAAATGCCAGCATCACGGACATGGCCAAGTGGTTGCGTGCGCAACTGGGTGCTGAGCCTGACGTGCTGGCACCCGGAGCCCAACAGGCACTGGTGTTGCCACGGGTAAAAACGCCGCGGGAATTACATCGCCGCGAATGGGACAAGCTGCTGACTGATGCGCATTACGGCCTCGGCTGGCGGGTATACCAGCTCGGTGAGCGGCAGATTGCATACCACAGCGGCTGGGTATCGGGCTACCGCGCCGACATCGCCTATTCACTCAGCGAGGGTATCGGAATTACCGTACTGCTGAACGCGGAATCCTCGAGCATCAATCGCTTCACCACGCAATTCTGGCAAATCGCAAATGCGCGCACGCTGACTGCTACAGCTCCATAGTCCATTCATCGACGGTGGCTATTTTCGGAGCTGCAGAAGGCGGGGGTGACCACAGGCGTAAAGGTGAGGCACGATCCAGACCAGGGGGCGGTGGTGCCAAAGCCATGTCGCGACAAAACCTCGCAAACACTGCAATCGCCATGCATTCCAGCAACTCACGGATATCCTGATCAGAAGCTTTTGGGTTCTGCCGCAGGAACTCGAAATGAGCATCCAGCTTCTCTGCAGAAAAGATCGCTTCCGGGCAGGTTAGGTATTTGTCGCGAAAGGCTGGATAAACGCGCTGCACCACTGCCATGCGCAGGCGCTTGATGGAATCTCCCTGGCCGGTGCTGTAGAACTTCACTTTCTGTTTATTCGGCGGATAGAACGGCGCCACTTTGGCCAATTGTTCACGCACAATTGCCTTGTTATAAAAAAGACGGGCATGAAGGGCAGGGGGGACTGAAGCCAGCAATTCCACCAGGCGATGGTCCAGGAAGGGCACCCGGGCTTCGATGCCATGGCAGGAGCTGGTGCGATCCTCGTGCCACAGGTTATAGGCAGTGAGCAAACCGGTCCTGAATACCATCTCGCGGTAGTAATCACTCTCCAGGTCGTCATGGGGAGTCCCTGGAAACGCTTCATTCAAAGCCCCACGCATGTAATACGGTATGCGCTGGTCAATGCATCGCATTAACCGGTGATTGTCGCTTACTTTCTGCAAATAGTGCTGCCAATCACTGCTTTCGTTACCCATGCTGTGCGAATAACCGCCAGCAAATTCATCCGCACCCTGGCCTAACAATATGACTTTCAATCCCGGTAGCGCTGTCTTCGCATAACGATGCAGCTCAAGCTTCAGGAACCATTCGGTGTTGAACTTGGGCCGCTCCACCGCCCAGATCATGAATTCACATTCCTCAAGCCCGAATTGCACTTGATCCAGGATGGTGTGGGTATCGTAATGTACCGGATGATGGTGGAAGCCGAATTTCCTGGCCAACACCAGCGATTGTTCAACATCACCGGCAGCCAGGGTGGTTTTTTCCACTACGGTGAAGCAGTGTAATTCCTGGCTGGTTCTGGCGGCCATGGCAGCCAGCAGGCTGGAATCAATACCACCGCTGAGGAACAGCCCCAGCGGCACATCACTCATCAGCTGCCGGGTAACGCTGTCCTGCAACAACTCACCATAACGCTGGCTGTAAAAGGCCGGATCGGACTGGCTAAATTCGCCGGCCTTCGCAAAATAATCCTTGATAGTCCAATAACACTGCAGCCGGGGTTTGGCTCCCGCAGACAGGTGCAGGGCATGGCCGCCCGCTAATTGCTGCATGCCCTGCACATAGGTGTGAAGTGAAGCGGAAAATCCGCGAGAGGTTTCAAATGGTGACCAGTCCAGATCTCGCGGACAATCCGGATGTGCCAGCAAGGCTTTCAACTCCGAACCAAACAACAGGCCTTTGCTGGTCTCGGCGTAGAAAAGCGGTTTGATGGCAAGCCGGTCACGCGCGAGGGTCAATTTACGCTCACGCGTATCCCAAACGAGCAGAGCATACATGCCATTCAGCTGTTCCAGCATTTCATCCGGGCTTTCTTCGTACAGGTGGACTACCACCTCCGAATCAGACTGGCTGGCGAACTGGTGCCGCGCACTCAAGCGTTGGCGAATATCCAGATGATTGAATATTTCACCGTTAACCACACTGAGGATGCTGTGATCTTCATTCCAGATGGGCTGCTGCCCGCCGGCCAGATCAATGATCGATAATCGTCTGAACACGAGGCTGAGAAAGCCATCGTCATAAAACTGTTCGTCGTCCGGGCCACGGCGGGCCAGTTGTGCGCCCATGGCAGCCAGCGCCGAGCGGCGCTCAACGGCAGTTCCACTCAATCCTGTTAGGTTAATCAACCCTGCGAAGCCACACATTGAATCAAGTCTCTTGAGCGCCCGATCAGCCCAAATCTGGGGCCCCAGTTTAGCCGCTTAAACCCACCTGAGTGCAGCTGATCAGGTGCTGAAGAGCTGTTTCATGATACAAATACAGGTTCAAGCCACAACGTGAAACCATCAAAATGATCAAATTCAGAACCTATGTTCTTTGTCTCTGCACCGCTTCAGTACTGTTTTCCTGCAAACCTGCCGAGCAAACAGATGTTGCCGCTGAAGAACCGCCGGCTACTCCCTCCGAAAAACCAGTTATCAGGATTCCAACCATCGCGGCTGACGTCGTCATTCGCGATGCTGCGGTGTATACGCTCAATCCCGATCAACCCTGGGCTGAAGCGGTAGCCATACGCGATGGCAAAATCGTGTTGGTGGGATCCATGGCTGATGCGGACGCATTGATAGGGACCAGCACTCAGGTCATTTCACATGCCGGAGGCATGGTGTTACCGGGTTTCCAGGACGCACATTTGCATCCCTTCAGCGCGGGTATGGACCAGTTTGATTGCAGTATGGACTTGCAGCCCATGGTGCCGGAAACCTACGTAGCCAAGGCCAAGGAATGTTATGAGAGTATGAGCGACCGGGAATGGATCACCGGTAGTGGCTGGAACCTCACGGCTTTCGGTGCCAACCCGATACCGAACAAGGCACTGCTGGATGCAGTGATTCCCGACAAGCCAGCAATTTTCTCTTCTTCCGATGGCCATACGGCTTGGGTCAACAGTGCGGCCCTGGCGGCAGCGGGTATTACAGCGGAAACTCCTGATCCGACGAATGGGCGCATTGATCGCGATCCGACAACCGGCGAACCGGTAGGCAGCCTGCAGGAAGCCGCTATATATCTGGTGAGCTCGCTGGTACCACCACCACCCGAGCAACAGCGCAATGATGGCATGCGTTATGCGCTGGACTATTTGCACAGCCTGGGCATTACCGCGATCCAGGAAGCCTCTATCAGCGTTGATCCGGAAGACCCAAACCGCGGGCTGGAAACCTACCGGGCCTTTGCCGACAGCGATGAGCTGAACATGCATACGGTACTTTCTCTGCGTTGGGACAGCAGTAAAGGTCTGGAACAGATACAGGACATCATCGCGGCACGGGAGAAATACACAGGCGGCCTGATCAGCGCCAACACGGTGAAGATATTCCTCGACGGTGTGGTTGAACCGAGCACTGCAGCCCTGCTGGAAGATTATTCCGATCAGCCGGGCTTCAAAGGTGAGCTGCAAGTTCCCGCTGAAACACTGAATGAAGCCGTGGCTAAACTCGAAGCCGAAGATTTTCAGGTGCACATCCACGTGATCGGTGATGGCGCTGTCCGTGCCGCACTGGACGCTTTCGCTTACGCCCGATACCGCAACGGCAAAGGCAACGGCCGTCATCATCTGGCTCACGTGCAGTTCATTCACCCAGATGACCTCAGCCGTTTTGCCGAACTGGATGTGACTGCAACGTTTTCAGCTTTGTGGGCGGGCGGTGAAGACGCCTTCCTTTCGGAGTTGACTCTGCCGCGAGTGGGTCCCGAGCGTTATCGCTGGACTTATCCATTGCAAAGCCTGATTAACGCCGGTGGTCGCGTGGCATTTGGTTCTGACTGGAGCGTTTCTTCACCCGACCCTCTGCAGGCGATTGAATCTTCGGTCACCCGTGGCAGTGTCTCAGACCCAAGCATTCCCGTGTTCATGCCGCAGGAGCGCATCAGTCTGGAGGATGCCATCAAATCAGCAACGCTGAACTCCGCTTATGTGAACCGCACCGATAGTCGTACCGGCAGCATTGAGGTCAACAAGCTGGCCGACCTGGTCATCCTCGACAAAAATCTGTTTGAAATCGAGCCGGCTGCAATTTCTGATGCCAAGGTTCTGAAAACACTGTTCGGTGGCAAGGTGATTTACCAAGCTGCTGAAGCACAGTAGTTCATGGGATGCTCTCGCACCCGTTTCAATCGGCCGAATTCTGGCCGATGGAACGGGTGCGCACTGGTGCACCCTACTGTTTGAGGCAATAGGTGCCTGAACAATCCAATATTGTGGTCTCACTGTTCCTGATTTTTACCGGGGCAGCTGTTGTGACTACCCTGGCCCTGTATGCCCGACAGGCCATGATTGTCGGTTACATTCTGCTCGGCATGGCTTTCGGACCCTGGGGGCTTTCCTGGGTGTCAGACCCGGCTCTTATTACCGACCTCGCCGAGGTCGGCATTATTTTCCTGCTGTTTCTGCTCGGTCTGGATTTGACGCCACAGAAGCTGGCCTTGCTGTTCCGCCAGACTTTGCTGGTGACCTTTATTACCTCGCTGGTCTTCTGCCTGACCGGTTGGGCGATTGCCCGCGGCTTTGGCTTCACGCCGGCCGAAAGCATGCTTATTGGCGTCTCGGCCATGTTCTCCAGCACCATCGTCGGCATCAAGTTGCTTCCGACCACCGTGTTGCATCACAAACACACTGGTGAGGTGATCATCAGCATTCTGCTATTGCAGGACCTGATCGCCATTCTGGCCATGCTGGTGTTGCAAGGTATGCAGTCGGCGGGAGTCGAACTGATTGATGTGGTGATCAAAGACATTGGCCTGTTGTTACTGGCCTTGCCGGCTCTGGTGCTGGTCACCTGGCTGCTGGAGCGTTATCTGTTGCTGCCCCTGTTCCGGCGATTTGATCGGGTGCAGGAATACGTGTTTTTGCTAACCATAGCCTGGTGCCTTGGAATTGCGCAGCTGGCGCATGTGGTCGGCTTGTCTTACGAAATTGGCGCATTTATCGGTGGCATTGTGGTTGCCGGAAATCCGATTGCCCAATTCATCACCATCAGCCTGAAACCGCTGCGGGACTTTTTCCTGGTGCTGTTTTTCTTCGCCCTCGGAGCCAGCCTGGACCTGCAGGTAGGATCGGCAGTTCTGTTGCCCGCCTTTGTGCTGGGCCTGACGATGTTGTTGCTCAAACCGGTGGCGTTCCGCTTCACGCTGGGTGGATTGATCGATACCCCGAAACTCGCCTGGGAAACCGGCTTCCGCCTCGGCCAGATGAGCGAGTTCTCGCTACTCATCACTTTTGTGGCTTTGCAAAGTCCATTCATAGGAAAGGAAGCTGTGTTCATGATCCAGCTCGCTACGGTGATCACGTTTATCGGCTCATCCAGCCTGGTGGTGCTGAATTTCCCCACGCCGGTGGCCGCGTCCGACCGCTTGCGCCGGGATTAACCCCGGGCCTGTTCGGTCGCCTCTTCAACTGCTTATTTTGCCGCCCGCTCTGCCGCTTGTTTGGCCAACATGGCTGCCATCAGGGCGTGCAACATGTTGATGGCCTTCAATGGTCTGACCATCACCTTGAAATCGACAATCTGGCCTGCTTCATTCCATTCGATGAGATCTACGCCATTGATCTCAACGCCGTCAATGACCGTGTTGAATTCCAGCGCTGCGTGACGCTCTCCAATGATTTCCCGCAGGTAACGAAAGCTGTCATTACCCAGTACTGCAACTGCGGCCAGCAAATAGCCCATGGTAAGAGACTTTCCAGGTTGGGGTTTATAAACCACGGGCGAATGAAACACCACGCTTTCTGCCAGCAGAGCTTTAAGGGCCCCGGGGTCGCGACTGGTCAGAAACTCGTGCCAGTTTTTGATGGGTTGATTCATTCGGGCATGCTCCTTGTAGAGTCGGGAAGCATGCTGCTCCACCTTCCCACCCCCTCATTCCGGAGTTTTTGTGCAGGGAGAAAGTGAGACCGCGCAGCGGTCGAGAAGCTGGCTTGGCCCATGCACTTAGATCGACTGTCGCTTCGCTCGATTCCGGAATGACGGTCCAAAAAATATTGCTCACACCGTCAAAACCAAATGCTTCAGGCCGCTTTCGATTTGGCGATATGTGCCGCGATCGCATCCATCAGCATTGGCGACAGGCAGTCATAAGGTTCCAGACCCAACTTGCGCAGCCGATTGCGTACTTTGGTCATGTCTTTTGACTCAAAACCGGCTTCAATGATGGAGGAAACAAAAGCTGCAAACTGGGGTGGAGACCAACCTTCGTCAGCCGACAGTTCGGTATGTACAAAATCCAGGCCGTAGAACGGATGCCCGGTGTTCTCGATCCGGCCATACATATGCGTGCCGCATTTGCTGCAGGCATAGCGTTGAATCGGTGCCTTCTTGTTAACGACTTTCAGCTTTTTCTCATTGGCAGTGACTTTGAGTTTATCGCGCGACACCACGGCCACTTGCGAAAACAAAGCTCCCTCAGGTTTCCAGCATTTGCTGCAACCACAAACGTGGTTATGTGCCGTCTGCGAAGCCAGGGTAACTTCAACCGGGTCGCTGGCGCACTTGCAGCGCAATATGCCTCCGTTGAAATTACGCTTAGCGGGCTTAAAACCTTTATCTACTGCGGGATGGATCGAAAACGTACTGGCCATGATGGTCTCTCCGGACACGGTTACTGGGGATTAAACACTCCCCACAGTATGAGCCTGTTCAGCGTTTTTCGAAAGGAATACGGATACTGACAGTCAAGCCATGGGGCTCGGTTTTACTGAGCCGGAAGCCGTGTTCGTGGCCATACAGTTCGGCCAGCCGTTCACGCGTGTTGCGCAGACCCACGCCTTTGGCGCTGGGAATATTGCCAGATTCCAGATTACAACCCGGGCCATCATCGCTGAGCTGGATCAGCAGATCACCCGCAAACACCTTGGCTGCAATGCGCAGGGTGCCACCTTGTTCGGATCGGGCAATACCGTACTTGATGGCATTCTCTATTAAAGGTTGCAGCAACAGGCTGGGAATCATGGCCTGTTCTGCGTCGGTGGAAATGTCCAGCTCCAGATTGAGCCGGTCCTCAAAGCGGACTTTTTCGATATCCAGATACAGTTGCAAAGCGGCCAATTCCTGCTGCAGCGTGATTTTCTGCATTGGGTCATTATCGAGCGAATAGCGCAGGAAACTGGACAGTCGGGTGACCATGCGATTGGCCAGTTCATTGTCCTTTTCCAGGATCAGTGTTGAGATGGCGTTCAGGGTATTGAACAGGAAATGCGGATTGAGCTGGTAACGAAGCATCTTGAGTTGCGCTTCATGTGCCATGGCAGCAGATTTCAGGGTGCTTTCGCGCATGTCCTGGAACACGCGGTAATACTTGATGGCGAAATACAGCGAGCTCCAGGCCAGGATCAGGGCGATGCTCGCAACATTGCCCTCGTAAAACGAAACCTTCTGGTAAATTTCGGCCGCGGCACCCATTTTGGCGTACCACTCGTCCATGTCTCTGGCCGGTTCGATCCAGCCCGTGTAGATGTAGCCGCGGACCTTGATCCAGATATAGCCGGCCGCAGCACTGCCGCCCAGAAAACCCAGCACTTGCAACCAGATCGCACAATGCCACAGGCGCTTGTAAAGAATGCGCAACCCTAATGTCAGGACAATGGCGATCAGGGTAATAACGGTGACATAGAGTTCATAGTCGGGCGCAACTTCGCCCAGCGAAATGCGTGTTCCCCAATACTTGTAGAAGAAGCCCCAGGAGCCCCAGCCACCCAACTGCAACAACCAGAACAGGTGCTGCGGATCATTTAGCCATTTCTTCAGCATAATGAGGGCATTTTACCCCTTAAAGCGGGCACAAAAACGGTGGTTCGTCCCAGGAGCATGGCGGCTCAGCCCATTCCAGCTTCGCTTTGCCGATGGGGCTGGGCTTTGCTTGCGATTCAGCGGCCCGTGAACTCTAAGCCGGTGAAATTACGAAGAAAAGGGTAGTTACCGGACCGGAGTAAATATCTGCCTTCTATCGCCGAGGTCGATAGGAACAGCAGTAATGTATGGCCAAGGTTAATGTGAAATTCCTGTGATTCCCGCTTGTGGGATTGCCACCTGCTTGCTACCAGGAACGGAGCAAGCAGTGTGCAAATCAAAGCCCGATTCAGGGTTTGCGGAACAACAGGGTCATGCGGTTCGACTCACCGATGGCGCGCATGGCATTGACGGATTCCTCACTGTCATCTTCCAATGATAATGACGGCGGTAACCGCCAGACGATATCTTTTTCACCGGGTTGGTCTTTGGGATTCTCATTGATGGCTGATTCGGCCATCAGCTCAAAACCCGCTTCTTCCATGAACGCGATCACAGCACTTTTCTTCAGATAGCCGGTCGCGCCGTTCGCCCACTCATCGGGCTTGTCTTCAGCTGCCTGATGCTGCACCACGCCAACAATGCCACCTGGTTTGAGTACGTCGAAGGCATTTTGCAGGGCGGCGGTACGGAAGCCACCCTGCTCCTCAAAGCGATTGAGGTTATGCAGGGCCCGAATGAACAGGACCGCGTCGGCAGTGCCCTTCATTGCGTCCGGCAAAGCGCCAAATACAAAGGCTGAAACAGGGGCTGCATTCTCGGCCCTCCAGCCATTGGCCTCGACTGTCCAGTCCGCTATCCAGGTTTTTTTGCCCATGAGGATTTCATCGGAGAAAAATCCAAACAGTGGGTACATATCCAGAGAATAGTCCGCCCCGATCAAGGCGCCGTCGTTGCCCAGATAGGGCAACAATATTTTGCTGTACCAGCCACCACCAGGCAGCGCTTCAACTACCGTCATACCCGGCTTGATACCAAAAAACTCAAGTGTCTCAGCGGGGTGGCGCCACTCATAGCGCGCCTGCACCTCAGCCGGCTGCTCTGCCAGAATGGCTGCCAGTCGGTCAGGATCAGCCATGGCTGATGGTGCGGCCAACATACACACCAGCAGCAGGCTCAGCGCAGTGAAATTTGGTGAAAAGGTTAACTTGGCCATCATGAGATTCCTCTATAGGAGTTATGATTTACAACATTGAACTCTTGCTCTATT
>JBGTHE010000241.1:0-2922 GCA_041746335.1 Lysobacterales bacterium
ACGCTCATCCTCGTCGCCCGCGAATTGGGCGGTATCAAGCTCCTGGCCCGGCATTATGGTTGAAATTGCATGTTTGTAGACAAGCTGGCTTTGCCCATCGCGCCGCAAAAGTATCGAAAAATTGTCGAACCATGTGACGATACCCTGCAATTTAACCCCTTTGACCAGAAACATCGTAACCGGTATTTTATGGCGGCGCAGGTGGTTTAAAAAAACATCCTGAAGGTTTCGAGTGCGAATTTTTCGACCGCCTGTCGCTGCTGGCGCATTGTTTTCGGTGGTTGCTGGCTTGGACCGGACGGAGAGTGTTTTATCGGCCATTTTAACATGACTCCTGTTTTTGGCGCTTTACGCAAATAACCTTCGGCGCAGACCGCTGGCTGATCTGGAATGCGTGATAAGAGACAGCGGTTCCTAAATAACCAAGTTTTTACGCCAGACATTATTCCTTGTGGTTCGGCCTTTCGGCCATGCCCAGCAGCTTCAATTTACGATGCAACGCGGACCGCTCCATTCCGATAAACTTGGCCGTTCGCGAGATATTACCCGAAAATCGGCGTATCTGGATGCGTAGATATTGCCGCTCGAAGCTCTCGCGCGCTTCGCGCAGGGGAACGCCCATTAGCGGGGCGATGCCATCATCTCCTTCAGGAGATGTGCCCGATACTTCTGCGGGAAGCATATCGGCTTCGATCGTTTGCAACCGCTCGCGCGGAGCAAGAATGACCGTTCGTTCCACAACATTGCGGAGCTGCCGCACATTGCCCGGCCAATCGTAGGCCTGCAAAGCCGCCATTGCTTCAGAACTGATGTCAGGCTGGGAGAGGCCTTGTTCCGCTGCGTAGCGTGCAAAAAAATGGGTTACGAGTGCGGGAATGTCTTCGCGCCGTTCCGCCAGGCTCGGAATTTCGACGGGGACAACAGCCAGCCGGTAATACAGATCTTCGCGAAATCGGTTGGCTGCTATTTCCTCTTCCAGAATTCTCGCGGTAGAGGATACCACGCGGACATCGACGGCAATCTGGCGGCTACCACCCACGCGCACAAAACTCTGCTCGGTCAGCACACGCAAAATGCGCGCCTGCGTGCTTTCGGGCATATCGGCGACTTCATCGAAATACAGCGTTCCGCCGTCGGCATTTTCCAGCATGCCGGGGCGGATCAATTTGCCATCTTTTTCCTCGCCGAAAAGTTCATGCTCAAACAATTCCGGTGTGATGCGGGCGGAGCTTACAGTTACAAAAGCCTGATCGGCGCGTGGGCTCCAGGAATGGAGCAGTCGCGCCGCAACTTCCTTCCCTGCCCCCGCAGGCCCAGTAATCAGAACACGGCTACCCGTGTTTGCGACTCGCTTCAAAGTTGCTCGCACCGCGTTGATAGCGCTTGAATTTCCGGTGTACTCGTCTGCTGCAGCAAAGCCTTCGCGCAGTCGTGCATTTTCCCGGCGAAGGCGTTCGGTCTCGGTTGCCCGGTCAACAAGGTGCAATAACCGTTCAGCCTCGAACGGCTTTTCGATGAAGTCCATTGCACCGCGCGAAATGGCCGAAACCGCCGTATCGATATTTCCGTGCCCGGAGAAAATGATGACAGGCAGATCCGGTTCGCGAGCTTTCACAGCATCGAGAACCTCCAGTCCATCCATCTTGCTGCCATGCAACCACACATCGAGCAGAACCAGGCTGGGCCGTTTCTGGTCGATCATTTCGAGTGCAGTGGTGCTGTCACCTGCCGTGCGGCATTCGTAACCTTCATCGCTCAGGACACCTGCCACAAGCTCACGAATGTCACGCTCGTCATCGACCACCAGAATGTCGAGTGCCATGCTATTCCCTACCTTCCAAAATCATTCTGCTGCTTCGGTCACGTTGCGTCCTGCCGCAGGGTCGCGCGCGAACGAAAGTATCACGCAGGTGCCTCCATCGTCTGGCACGGTAAATTGCATGTCACCGCCATGTTCTTCGACTATCTTCTTCACGATTGCTAGACCAAGGCCGGTGCCCTTCTCACGCGTTGTGACGTAGGGTTCCACAACGCGTTCACCCACTTGCGGCAGACCGGGTCCGTTGTCGGTCACGCTGACTTTCACGCGAGAGCCGACAGCCTGCATTTCTACTGCAATCCGGCCGCGAAAATCCGGTTCTTCATCACGGCTCTGGGCTTCAACGGCTTCAACGGCTTCTACGGCATTTTTCAAGACATTGGTCAGCGCCTGCCCGACCTGGTGTCGATCGCACGCCAGTTGCACTGTGTCAGATTTTGTAGAGAACCGGAAATCGATTTGGGGGTGAGCGACTTCCTGCAAAAAAAGCGCCTGACGGACAAGATCGACCGCATCTTCACTGCGAAAAACGGGCTTTGGCAGGCGTGCAAAACTGGAAAACTCATCGACCATCTTGCGCAATGTGCCAACTTGCCGAACAATAGTGCCGGTCAGTTCATCGAATAACTCCACATCGGTTTCGATTTGCTTGCCATACCGACGCCTTAGTCGCTCGGCTGCAAGCTGGATCGGCGTAAGTGGGTTCTTGATTTCATGCGCAATTCGGCGGGCAACGTCCGACCAAGCGGCCTGTCGCTGATCGAGTAACTGCCGGGTGATGTCCTCAAAAGTAATAACGTGGCCATCGCGATCGCTCGCGAGCGTTACGGCCAAGGTCTTTAGGTCCCCTTCTTTGGAATACTGGACCAGACCGGACTGCAAACCGGCTTCGCGCAGTGCCTCGATCTTCGGAGATAGCTCGGCCAGTTTGGCTCCCACCGGTGTAGGTCCTTGCTTGTCCAATAGCAGCTTCTGTGCAGAACTGTTCATGAGTTGAACCGTGCCATCATTATCGATGGACAGAATACCTGCGCTCACCGATTCCAGGACGGCCTCAATAAAGGCGCGGCGCTCATCGAGTTGGGCATTCGCGCCGACAAGCT